>NZ_JAVYSZ010000006.1:0-86919 GCF_038728925.1 Acidiplasma sp. | reverse complement strand
GTTCCCGCTGAGGATACAAAGGATCCAATGACGCCCGCGAATGAACTGGAGGTAATACCATGTATAATCAGAACAATGTCAATTAGCAGTGCAAGGGTTAACAAAAATCCAGTATTTATCTTAAATTCTGGAAATAACATAAAAAAATTATATAATAATTTATATTTCATAAATAGAATGGGATTCATGGATATTATTGTCAGTAAAAGATAAACCAAAAATGCCAGTGCAAAATAATACCTGTATTTTTTTATAAAATGGAAAAATAAATAAAATAGAAGTAATATTATGAATATTTCAATATCCAGGATAGAGTATGTATGTAATAATAAAAAATAGGTTATAAAAATCTGTGGGGCAAATATGAATACAGAAATGGGATATAATATAAGGTTGTTGATTCTTATTTAAACCGCCCCCAGATTGATGCTTCTTGCATAATTATACTCTTCCATTATCTTGGGCAGCATGGTTTTATCCTGAACAACATCTGCCCTGTAACCCATTCTTATAATACTACCTCTGACAAGCCTGAGCCTTGAAATTTGTGATGAATAGAGCCCCCTCATTAACAAATCCTGCAGTGGTTCACTTGGATTATAATTATAGAATGATGTGTGGTCTATAATAAACATAATAACATTAAATGCATATTCTGGCTTTTTTATATTTATATCTGATGCGGTCATTACAAAGATTAATGGTTTTTTTCCTGTTCTTTTATTAAGTATTTTTATTGCAGATTCAAAATCAAAATCTCCACCGGGAAGTATTGATGCTATTTTGGTTTCAAAATCCTTAATACTATTTCCGCTTTTATCCGGTTTTATAAAATAATTGTGTTCGCTGGAATATATAAAAAATCCAACATTATCACGGTTTTTTACCATATAATATGCTGCATTTATTATATTTGTTACAGTTTTATCGTATATTTTATCATCCCCACCAAAATTCATGGAATTGCTGTAATCAAGTAAAAATATTACAGTTATTTCTCTTTCCTCCTCCATTTCCTTGACCATTAATATATCATTGGACTCATCATATCTTGTCCAAGCTATGTATCTGAAATCATCATTTTCAGTATATGGCCTGATACCGTAGAGGTCATAGCCCTGGCCTGCCTTTTTTGAGTAATGGATTCCGTATGTATATATAAAACTGCTTAGCATTTCTGTTCTCTGAGACCTTATATCATTGGCTGATGGATATATTTTAATTTCCATGGTATTACAGTATTTTCTTTCAGAATATGCCAGATCGAAAATATCCCTCATGATTATGGTTATATCACCAAGTGAATATTTCCCGATGTATCTGGGCGTGATTTCATATTTTTTTGTTACAGTGGACTTTTTCCTTATTTTAATAATTCCAGAGTGATTCTCTGATATATTTAAAATGTCAAGGGCCTCATCAAAAAAATAGAAGCTTACATCGTTATTGTTATTGTTTTTAAACACAATATTAATTTCAAATGTTTTATTTTTCCTGAATATTCGTGTATTAACCTCCCTCCTTATATCTATATTTGACAGATATCTTGCCGAGGAATAATTAAAGAAAATTATATCTGAAGACACAATAAAAAACAAAATTAAAGTGAATATTATGTATCCTGAATATCCTATAATTATTGATTCCAGCAGACCGGATAGAATTGCAGTTATAATTACATACCCAAGCTTTTTTATCATCTTGGAACCTCAACGGATGATAAAATATTATCTATAACCCTGAATAATATATCCTGATAATTATTTTCTCCATCAATTAGTGATTCAGGTCTAAGTATTAATCTGTGGTTAAATATCTCATGGGCCATATATATAACATCTTCAGGTATAACATAATTTCTTCCGCTAATAAGTGCATTTGCCTTAACAGCACTTAGATATTTTACAGCGGTTCTTGGGCTTGCACCAAGATAAACCATTGAATTTTCCCTTGTCTGCCTTATTATGTTTACAATGTATTCCATTATGTCATGTGATGCATAAACATTTTTAACCTCATTTTTTAGAAACTCAATATTATCAGCACCCAGTTTATAATATTCCAGGTTGTTATTCCTGCTGGTTGATTCCAGTATTTTTAATTCATCGTCCTGTGAGGGATAGGTTAAAAAATATCTAAAAAGAAACCTATCCATTAAAGCTTCTGCAAGTGGGAATGTGCCCTCCTGCTCCACAGGATTTTGTGTGGCTATAACAAAAAATGGCCTCGGCAGGGGGTATGTTACACCATAGACTGACACATGCCTTTCCTCCATTGCCTCCAGAAGGGCTGATTGAACCTTTGGAGGTGTTCTGTTAATTTCATCTGCAAGTATAATATTCGCAAACACAGGACCCTTCCGGAATTCCATTTTTTTCAATTCCAGATTGTATACCATATTGCCGGTAATATCTGATGGCAACATATCCGGTGTGAACTGTATTCTTTTAAATTCAACGCCCAGATGCTTTGAGAATTCATCGGCAAGCATTGTTTTTGCCAGTCCTGGAACCCCCTCAAGTAATATATGATTACCGGTAAGCAATGATATAAACATGAACCTTACTATTCTCCTGGAACCTATTACCTTATCACCTATTAAATCGTTTATATCATTCAATCTATCTATTAATGATATACTCTCTGCCTCCATTCCTCAAACGCCTCCTCATTTATGATATCCATTTTAATGTTTTTTAATCTCTCATAGCTTTCTATTACCTGAACAGAATAATATTCTGCCCTTTTTATAAATCTTTGCCTGCGCCTGCCTGTTGAACTGGATGCCAATCCTGCATATTTTTCATATTTCTGCATTAATTTTCTAAAATTTTTTACCTCGTTTAAAACCATATCAACATCATTTGACATTTTTGATATGTAATCTTCATACTTTTTTGAACTGATCATTGTATATTCATGAATAAATTGATTTTGTGGTATATTAAATTTTTCAGATTTTACAGAGTTTTCTGGATCTTTATACTTATATATTACGGAATTAAAACCAATTACAATTATAACAACAATAATAATTAAAAGAGGATAAAGAAAAATAAGGGATGATCTTTTGATTAAAAGCGAAATTATGTCAAGAAATAGTATAGTATACATCATTGTTGATCGTTATAAAATAATGCCATGATATCCATATAATTATAAACATCCTTAATTTTGGATATTATCTCCTCTGAATTTATATTTTCATCGAAAATACCATATCTGGCCGGTTCATAATAATTAAGGTAAAAAACGGCAAGTTTTTTTAAAGCATAAAGCTGATTAATATTCTGTTTTGTATTATCCTTTTTGTCTGGCACATCTATGCCATTTAACGCCTCAATTAATTTATTATTATTAACCAGACCCTCACCTGGTTCAACCTTTATTCCAAGATTGTTGAGCTGATTTATTATAAACTCCCTGCTTGATCCATTTTTCTTCACGCTTCCATCGAAACTCTTAATATAATCTGAAAGCACTGAATTATATCCGAAAATTATTGCATCCTTAACCTTGCCATTGCCCAACATTTTACGCATTTCTTTAATAACAGGTATGTCATCAACTGTTTTTATTTTAATCACTGTTTGCTCAATAACTTTATTACTTTTTTTATCCTTTTTAAAAATCATTATTTTTCCACCTCACTCTCTGTGGTGTATGAAATCTTGAGGTAATAAAGCATACCGTTTGTTAATTTGCCGTTTGAGGATTCTGGACTAATAATTCCGGGAGTTTTGGTAACCACCTTAATTGGACCATTTTCATATAATCCAGAATTTGGTGAATAATTATTTCCGTTCACATTGAACGCAATTGTTTTCCCATTAACTGATATGCTTGAATTATTAAGGTCATATGGGAAGTTGAATTTTATCAATACACCATTTATTGATGTCGTATTATAGGTAACTGTGGTTATATTATTTGAAACCGTATATACATCCTGGGTTAGCTGTACTGAGGCATTGGCATCGGTTATACTTAAATACTTATATGGATTTGTTGAGTTTAAATCAATGTTAATCACCTTAACCAGTATATTTCCATAATAAACATTTAATGAATTCAGACCCGCACTGGCCAGAAAGGTGTTATTGCTGATAACATTAACACCATTATAAATAACTGAAAGATTTGATGAAACATTGAGGAGGTATGCTGTTATATTTTTAACAAATGTGCCATTTGAATGTATATATTTAATAAAAGATGTGCTGACATAATGTTTATTATTGTATGTAAAAGTATAATTCCCCTCAGGGGCCTTAAAATTAAAGAATGTGCCTGAATTATTCGATTGAACATTATATTTGATATCTTCCCCATCCCTGAATATTGTAAATCCTTTAATATTAACTGATTCATTTCCATTTAATGGAAAACTTCTCAACTCAACAGTATAATTAAAATCTTTAAGCAGTGCAACGTTATCATTAACATACGTGCTTCCAGTTACATTTTTTATTATTGTTGATGTGGAATAATTATAAAATTTCGTTGTAATTTTATACTGACCTGCCTGCGGTAATCTAAATGTGAAGCTACCGTTTGCACTTGTGATGCCCGTGTAGGTTTGAGTTCGGCCATCATATGTAATATTGGCCTTAAACTGCTGACCTGACACTGGGTTGGTTCCGTTTTTATATATTATTGTTAGATTAAATTGTTTTGGTATGTTAATATCATGATGTACAATTACATCATGATTGGGATTTTCATAGGGATATGCAATGGATACCAATGGGAAAATAATTAATACCGCAATTATTACGCTTAAAACTATGAACAAATTTTTCTTATCCATTTATATAATAATATTAATTATTTCCATAAATATTTTTCTAACTATATATACAGATTATAATAAAATTTTTAATAATTTTTATAATAGATTTACAATAAAATAATAATTAATAATTTATAAATATTAAATATAATGAAATGATATTGTTGTAATGAAGTTTCTCTCCTTCTTTGGCCATTTAAATATAGATGTAAAACTTGGTGTTTTAAATTTACCAATGCCGGGTGAGGCAACCAGTGTTAAAAATTTAAATAATGTTTACGCTGGTACAGCAGGTAATTTTGCATTTGTTTCAAAATCACTCGGGGTGGATTATGATCTTTATGCTGCTGTTTCCAGATCAACCCATAGTGGATTTCTTGATTTTCTCCGGCAGCGGAATATAGACTATAAACACATAAAAATTTTTGATGATGACACGGGACCAATTTGTTACATAGCGTCGGATGGAAAAGAACAGATTGCATACATGTACCAGGGTCCGGTATACACAAAATGGAAACCCTCTGAATATTTTGAATACGATAATTACAGGTACATACATTTTGGAACAGGACCTGCAGAGGAATACATAAAAATAGCCGAAAAAAATAAAAATTCAAAAATTGTTTTTGACCCTGGTCAGGAAACATGGTATATGTATACAAAAAATACTGCCATGGCCATGATTAATTTATCCAATATAATGATAATAAATAATAATGAATTTTCTTATTTATTAAAAATGGTGCAACATACAAAGGATGACTTATTAAATTATTTGGATTACATTATTGTAACATGTGGCAGCCACGGGTCTGTTATTTACTCAAAGGATGGTGAAAAACATTTTGATGCCTATTTAACAAAGGATATACACGATACTGTTGGCGCAGGTGACTCATTTAGGGCAGGTTTTTATTTTGGGCTTTACAATAATTTTAATATTGAGGATTCGGTTAAACTTGGAAATATAGTTGCATCCTATGCAATAAGAAAACCAATAATTGATTTTTCCGTAAAAAAGGATGATTTAATGAGAATATTAAAAATATATAAGCAGACAGAGGTTTTATAATTAAATTAGCAAATCGATATACGCCATATCCATAAAAACCTTTTTATCGCACTCCGCCTTATCATACGGAAGCTTAAAAGTTGATTTTTCCATTCCACCCAGATTTAAAAAGTTTTCAAAATCGCTGGATTTTTCGTAAATTACAATACCGTTTTCAGAATCCCGATGTATCCCGTTGAGATCTATTGCACTTGATATCTGTGTTGTATAACCAAGGTACATTAAAAATATATTTGATTTAATTTTAATTCTTTTATTATGCCTGAAATAGCGATCTGTTTTTTTTAAGGCATTAATTATTTGCAACTCAGATATAATGCTTTTTGCATCCACAACCTGAAAAAAATTATTTCTTGATTTTATAAAATTTAATATTAAATCAAAATTAAAATTATTAAATTTTATATAATCTATCTTATACCGCATTTGGCCTCTTCGATGTTGTTATCTCCTTTGATACAGGATGTATTATATTTTTAACCTTTTCAAGGAACTGTTCTTCTTCTGGGCCTTTAACAAGGGCGTTTGAAAGTACATCATCTATTGTTGCGGCAGCGATTATTTCTATTTTGTCCTTATGAGCCTCATCAAGTATAATATCATTGTAATTTGCAAGGGGGACTATTACCTTTGATAATCCACTGTCTATTGCAGCCTCAACCTTTGCGGTGACTCCACCAACTGGAAGAACATCGCCACGGACGCTTAATGAACCGGTCATTGCAACGGTCTGATCAATTGGTATATTTTCAATTGCAGATATAATTGCGGTGGCTATTGAAACACTTGCAGAATCGCCCTCCACACCCTCATATGTACCTATGAATTGTACATGTATATCCATATCTGAAATATTTTTGCCGCTGATTTTTTTAATTACGGCGGCCACGTTCTGAACAGCTTCCTTTGCTATTTCTCCAAGTTTACCTGTTGCATAAACTGTACCGTTATTAGGGTGCTGTGCCGGTGTAACCTCTGCAACTATTGGCATCACCACTCCTGTAAAGTCCGCCATTTCGCTGGAACCCATAACGGCAAGGCCATTAACCTTTCCAACTGCGGATCCCTGACCGGTAAACATTTTGTATAATTTTTTAACTTCTATTGCCCTGTCAGCTATCTGCTGTTCCACAGGCTTGCTTAGATCTCTTGCAGCGTTTACATCCTCTGCTGTTACTATTGTTTCCTTTTTGCTCACAGCAATGTCGCCAGCGATTCTTACAAGGCCACCAAGTTCCCTTAATCTTAATGTTAATTTTCCCTTTCTTCCTGCACGCTTCTGTGCTTCTTTTATTATTTCAACAATTGCAGCAGCGTCAAAGGGTGGGATTTTTTTATCCTTTGCAACCTCCTGCGCAACAAACTGAACCAATTTTCTGCGGTTCTCATCATTGTCATCCATTGTATCATTCATGTAAACCTCATAACCATATCCACGTATCCTTGATCTAAGTGCTGGATGCATATTTTTTATTGCATCAAGATTACCTGCAGCAACAAGAACAAAATCACATGGAACTGGCTCTGTTTGAACCATTGCACCTGCACTTCTTTCACTCTGCCCGGAAATTGCAAATTTCTTTTCCTGCATTGCGGTTAATAATGCCTGCTGATCCTCTGGTCTTAATAGATTTATTTCATCTATGAACAAAACTCCCTTGTCTGCCTTCTGGATATTTCCAGCCTCAACCCTCTCATGTGCAGGTGTTTCAAGACCACCAGACTGAAATGGGTCATGCCTCACATCGCCTAAAAGTGCACCGGAATGTGCACCTGTAGAGTCTATAAATGGGGGCTTATCATTGGGATTATGTGAGACCAGAATTTTTGGAACCATAACACGTTCAATTCTGGCGGCAGCAGGATTCATGGCCAATAATATGTATATAAACGCGGCACCAATTATGGCAAAGAATAATATTTCTATGGCTGTGCTTGGGCTGCTTTTGTATAGAACTATTGCCAGGATTATTCCTAAAAGTATGATTGAAAATACAATAAAAAGTAAGCTTTTTGAACGATCTTTTTTCTCCCTTTCGGCCTTTATCTGATACTGTTTTACAATTTCTTTACCCTTTCCGGCTGGGAAGGTCTTAATTCTGGGTTTGTTTGGATCCTCTGGATTTGGAAAGCACAGAATATCCTCTAAATCCTCCTTGGGGAGAAAATCAACCATGGACTGCGCCAGCATTGATTTTCCAGTACCTGGCTCCCCAATTAAAAGGACGTGTCTTTTCTGGATGGCCGCTTTTTTAATTACCTCTCCGGCCTTCTCCTGACCAATTACTTGGTTAAAAAGAAGCTTGGGCACTTCAATATCTTTCGTAGACTTTATGCCCTGATTAGATAACCATTCCTCTACATCATTATTATTTGCGTCCACATTATGATAATCTAATTCTATTTATTAAGTTTTTCTAATAAATATTTTTATAATTTGTTATATTTTTTGCCCGATGAGAGAAAAATTTTAACATTATTATTATATCAATAAATTTTTATGAAACAATAAGATGTACATATATGAATGAAGTTTTGCAGATAACCGGTTCCTCGGTAAGAAAAATTTTCGATTCGCGCGGGAATATAGCGATAGAGGCTACAATTAACATTGGAAATTATTCAGGAACTTGCTCTGCACCTGCGGGTGCCAGCACAGGCGAAACCGAGGTAATCGCCTATCCTGATAGGGATGTTGAAAAAAGCATAGATTTTTATAATAGAAATATAAGAAATGCCATAATAGGCTTTAACGCACTTGCACAGAGGTCTTTTGATACATTACTCCACGATCTTGATGGTACCGATAATTTTTCAGCCATGGGAGGTAACCTTGCAACCGCGCTCTCAATAGCAAATGCAAAGGCTGTGGCCAGCTATCTTAATATACCATTATACAGATACGTTGGTGGCCTAAATCCGGCAATACCAAGGCCTCTTGGAAATATAATAGGAGGTGGCAAGCATTCAAAAAGGGGAACAACAATACAGGAGTTTCTGGTTTCATCACAGGGTAAATCCTTCTATGATTCTGTTTATTATAATATTCTGGTGCACAAAAAGGTTGGGGAAATTTTATCTGATAAATTAAAAAACCAGAGTGTTGGCCTTGGTGATGAAAAGGCATGGACTGCCGATGTTTCTGATGAGGAGGCAATAGATATAATGAAAAGCGCTGTAAATGAAATTTCATCAGATAATAAGGTTAAAATACTTCTTGGTGTTGATTTTGCAGCAGATTCCTTTTATAATAATGGTAAATATATTTACAAAAATAAAATATTATCCAGGGATGAGCAGATTGATTTTGCAATTTCGTTAAATAAGGAGCATGGATTTTATTATATAGAAGACCCATTATTTGATACAGATTTTGAGGGTTTTTCTGAAATAACGTCAAAAATAGGAAATAATGCCCTTATAGTTGGCGATGACCTTTATACAACAAATCCTGAAAGAATTAAAAAGGGAATAGAATTGAAATCCACAAACGGTGTATTGATAAAGGTTAACCAGATAGGAACATTATCTGATACAACAGAATCGGTTAAGCTTGCGACTAAAAATAAAATGGAAACTGTTGTTTCACATCGCAGCGGGGAAACAACTGATAATTTTATAGCCCACCTTGCTGTTGGATTTAATTCAAAGCTGATAAAATCTGGAACAATAGGCGGTGAGAGACTTGCTAAACTAAATGAACTAATAAGAATAGAGGAGGGTTTGATAGACTAATGCTTAATATAATAGGCATTGGCCTTAGGGGATATAAAAGCATAACGCTTGAACAGCTGGATGCCATTAAAAATTCAGATATTGTATATTTTGAAACCTATACGTCAATTTCACCTGAAAATACTTTTGATTATCTAAGGTCCATAACCGGTAAAAAGTTAATTAAGGCTGATAGAAACACAGTTGAATCATCCAATGAAATAATTAAAAATGCTTTAAATAGCAATGTTTCCTTTATAGTTACGGGGGATGCACTCACTGCAACAACACATAATGAATTGCGGCTTGAGGCAATAAAAAATGGTATTGATGTAAAAATTTTTGAAAATGCATCAATTTTTACAGCTTTTCCATCCAGAACGGGTTTATTTAATTACAGGTTTGGGCCTGTAATATCACTTCCATTCATATATGAAAATTTTTTTCCCCTGAGCGTGTACGATAAAATATATAAAAATTATGTTAATGATTTTCATACGCTTATCCTGCTTGATTTAAAAAATGGCCGGACAATGGAGATAAATGAGGCACTGGATATTCTCATTAAAATGGAGGAAAAAAGAAATGGCAATATAATAAATTATGACACATTTATTATTGCTGGCTTTAATATAGCCCGGGAGGATGAATATATAATTGCCGGCCATATTAAGGATGTTATAAATAAAAAAATATCAATGTCGCCTGCCTCAATTATTCTTCCGGCAAAGTTAAATGATAAGGAAATTGAATTCGTTAAAATTTTTTGTGATAATGTTTAATTTTTTATTGTTAAACATTTTATATCAATATGGTATGCAACTATATGTATAACCTAAAGCCAGGACATAGTTATCCTCAGGGTGCAACCGTTTATGAAGACGGCACAAATTTTGCAATATACTCAGAAAATGCCACAGCGGTAAGCCTTGAATTTTATGATACACCATATGATGAATATCCAAGTGAAACAATACATTTAAAGGAAAAAGATGGATATATATGGCATGTTTTTGTATCAGGTATTAAACCTGGAACGCTTTATAATTACCGGATTGATGGACCGTATAAGCCGGAGCTGGGTCTTCGTTTTAATAAAAACAAACTTTTAATAGACCCGTACGCAAGGGCAATAACATCAGATGTTACATGGAATAAATCTGTTTACGGCTATGATACAGATAGCGATCAGAAGGATCTATCATTCAGCACTGAAAACGATTCTCAGTTTGTGCCAAAATCAGTTGTTTATAAGGATAACTTTGACTGGAAGGGTGTGGAAAATCCAGATATTCCATGGAATAATACATTGATTTATGAAACCCATATTAAGGGTTTTACAAAGCTCAGGGCAGATATTGGTGAAAATATAAGGGGCACCTATAGTGGACTGGGATCGCAGAAAATGATTGATTACCTAAAGGATCTGGGCATAACTGCTGTTGAAATTATGCCTGCCCAGCAGGAGGTAACAGCGGAATATCTTTATGATAAAAAGTTGACAAATTACTGGGGATATGATACAATAGGCTATTTTGCACCAGACATCAGATTTTCGTCAACGAAAAAACCTGGGGACCAAATTAATGAATTTAAAAACATGGTAAAAAATCTTCATGAAAATAATATAGAGGTTATAATGGATGTGGTTTATAACCATACAGCAGAGGGAAATGAACTTGGACCTACCCTGTCATTTAAGGGCATCGATAATCTTGTTTATTATAAGCTTCAGGCTGACAATCCCAGATACTATTATGATGTAACCGGTACCGGTAACAGCCTTGATGCCGGTCATCCACAGGTCCTCAGGTTAATAATGGACAGCCTTCGCTACTGGATAACTGAAATGCATGTTGATGGCTTTAGATTTGATCTTGCATCAGCCCTGGCAAGGCAGCTCTATGATGTTAACAGCCTTTCCGCATTCTTTGATATAATTTATCAGGACCCTGTAATATCAAGGGTAAAATTAATAGCAGAACCTTGGGATGTGGGGCCCGGTGGATATCAGGTTGGAGAGTTTCCACCCATGTGGGCCGAATGGAATGGAAAATACCGTGACGCCATAAGGCACTACTGGAAGGATCGTGGTGTAAATATAAGCGAGTTTGCAACAAGGATATCGGGTTCGCCTGATCTTTACCAGACGAGTGGCAGGAGGCCACATTCAAGCATAAACTATGTAACATCACATGACGGTTTCACAATGTATGACCTTGTTTCTTACACAAACAAGCATAATGAGAATAATCTAAATGATAATAAGGACGGCACTGATGACAATATAAGTGAAAATTTTGGAATAGAGGGTAAAACAGAAGATAATAAAATAAAATATCTTAGAAACAAAAGAATAAGAAGCTTTTTTATTACATTATTAACATCTCAGGGTTCACCAATGATTCTTGGTGGCGATGAAATAATGAGAACTCAAAATGGCAATAATAATGCTTACTGTCAGGATAATGAAATTTCATGGTATGACTGGAATCTCGATGATGAAAGGTTAAAACTCTTAAATTTCGTTAAAAATATGGTAAATATAAGAAAAAAATATGCGGTATTAAGGCGCAGGAACTTCTTTAAGGGCGAAATAATACCGGGAACAGATATTAAGGATGTTATATGGGTAAAGCCTGATGGTACCGAGATGTCCGAGGAGGACTGGACGTCAGGGAATAATAAAGCAATAGGCGTTATACTCACAGCAATAGGAATGGAGAGGGTTTTCAGTGAGCCGGTATCCTATGATAACCTAATGCTGATATTTAATCCAACTGAGGATAAGATAAATTTTTCAATTCCAAAAAGATGGAAGAAGGCACAGATAATTATAGATTCGCTTCCAGAACATGAAAATTTTCCAATTGGTATATCAGACACAGTTTTGAATATTGAACCACAATCAGCGTACATACTTGAAGAACCCTAATTTAATTTTATTAATATATCAAATTTGTTAATAATATTATTTTTAGATGTTGTATAAATTATGCCATGACCATTTATTTTTACATCTTTTTCTGATAGAGAGAAATAAACAGATGCATTCTCGTAACCTATTTTTATAACATTTTTTTCAGGCATATATAATTTATATTTCTCAGAAACGTATTTTTTTCTTAATGAAATTAAAGTTTTATAATAATTAACATACATGTCTGATTCATTCCATGTTAATTTTGAATTTATGAACGTTTGAATATCCGCTGGATTGGGAACATCCTGTGACCATGAAAAATCTGAGAATTCTGATTTTCTTCCATTAAAAACGGATTCGGCAAATTTTTTATCTGGTGGGTCAACAAAGAATAAAAATGGGCTAACCTCACCGTATTCCTCTCCCTGAAACAGCATTGGTGTGAATGGTGATAAAATTATCATGCCTGCAAAAAATTTAAATTTTTTATCCCCAAGAATTTTCAGCGGCCTTTCCCCAAAGGCACGGTTTCCAATTTGATCATGGTTGGAATCACAAACAATTAGCCTGTTTTTTGGCATATTTTTGAACACCGTACCACGTACCTTGTGCAGATAGTTTGAATAAACACCATTATAATCATAACCGTATTTGAGGCATCTAATTATATGTTCAGGGCCTCCATAATCTGAGTAATACCCGGCATTCTCTCCAGATAGATATGTAAATATTGAATGGTGGAAATCGTCATTCCAGTGTGCATCCAGACCATATCCACAGTTTTTTACAGATTTAACCAGTGAGGAATCGTTTTTATCTGTTTCAGCCACAATCTTAATTTTTCTGTTATGTTTTTCACCGAATTGCTTGGCTATCAATGATATTTCCTTAATAATATTAACCGGTGAAGAATCATAAATTGAATGAATTGCATCAAGCCTGAGGCCATCAAATTTGTATTCGTTTATCCAGTAAATAACATTCTGTAGAATAAAGGACCTTACAGGGTCTGAAAATGGGCCATCAAAATTGAAGGTAGGGCCCCATGGATTTTTATGCTGATCAGAAAAGTATGGGCCGAGTAATGGTAAAATATTGCCCAGCGGCCCGGCATGATTATAAACAACGTCCAGTATAACATTGATGTTATATTCATGTGCCCGGTCTATAAAATGCTTTAATTCATCTGGAGTTCCATAGGAGAATGCAGGGGCATAGGGGAAAACACCATCGTATCCCCAGTTTCTTGTACCGTAAAACTGTGACAGGGGCATAATTTCCAGGGTATTTATTCCCATATCTTCAAAATGTTCAAGTTTTTCCTCTGCGCCTCTGTATGTACCGTATTTTGTAAATGTTCCTATATGTATCTCCTCTATTATTGTATCATTCATGTCGTAAACTCTCCATTTATTATGAATGAAATTATAATCGGGATTAATTATCTGGCTTGGGCCATTAATCCCTTCCGGTTGAAATCTTGATGCGGGGTCTGGAATTTCCACGCCATCTGCAATTATTTTATATTTTTCACCAAAATGCCCAGGAAAAACAGCACTTTTAAAACCATATGGTGCATCATGCATTATTATTTTTTTATTTTTATCCAATAAATGTAGCTGCATATTTTTGATTTTTGGTGCCCATACGTTTAGAATAAAATTATCATCATATTTCTTAATTCCATGGTATAATTCATCCATTTAATCACCATTAAATAATACTGAGAATGGAAAAATATCAAAAATCTCTGAAAGTTTTAATATCTGAATGGATTTATATTTCCTTCCTGTGAGAATATCCTTAAGATCATACTTTCTGGGTAATACAATCTGTGCATCACCCCAGAATTCACGAACCGGCTCATTTATACCATTAAGATCTGTGGCAATTTTATTGCTGACAATTACAATTATTTTATTGCCTTTATATAATCTTTCAAATGCTATTACATTATCCGATAACATACCTGTACATTTTAATGGAATATAATCACCTGAAAAAATATTGTTATGTTCTTTCCTGAAATTTAATAATTGATGGTTTACATACATTTTTAATTCCCCTGATATTATCATTTTATTTATATTACATTCATATATATTATCAATTTTTTTAATTTTGTTAAGTATTTTCATAAGATTGCCGAAATTTACACTCCTTCTATTATCCGGATCAGTAAAATTATTGTTTAAATATTCTGATCCCTGATATATATCTGGAATTCCGGGAGACATGATTTTTAATATATTCTGCATGATTGAATATAAATTGCCATAATATTCTAATGACCTATAAAAGGGCATATATATATTTTTAAAGGTATCCGATTTTATTGCCCTCTCTATAAATATTTTTAAATGACCTTCATAGTCATGATTCGGAAAATTCCATGATGTATGAATCTCTGCCTCCCTTACGGCCTTGATCATTTGACCGGTGACCCTTTCAATAAATGTGCCTTCCCAGTATTCTGGTGATTCCGCCAGAAGTATTTGATAAAAATAATATTCCTCATTTTTATCTGGAATTTCAATACCATTGTGTTTATATTTAAAATTATCTGAGATTTCATGAAGATTTTTAATTAAACTTCCCCATAAATCTGGATCGTTATAAATTGTTATTATCCTTGACCTTATATCATCCCCCAGCTTTGTATCATGTGTTGATAACGTATTAATTGAGTTCATATAATTTAATGCCTTATATTTATTATAATCATGGAATTCATCTATTGTGATAAAGTCCCTGAATAAATTGCAACCAACCTCATTTTTACCAATGTTAAGATTATACCGGAAGAAAATATTGTCCTCCATGGATTTTGCCATTACCGCCGGGAGAAACTGCTGTAACCTTTTGAGACAGTAATAATCATTGCTATCTGGTTTTTCCAGCATGTTAAGCATTATGCCCAATTCATTATTTTTTATATTTAAACCCCTAATGTAGTCAGAAAACCATGTTAAATTGCAATTCTTTGAAATGTAAATACGGTATAATGGAAAATTTGCCATTATTTCCAGCAGCATTTCCCTTGTGCCAGCCAGTGTTGCCTCATGCCCGTAAATATGTTTTATAAAATTATTATAAAATATACCGGATAAATAATCAAGCTCGGATCTATAATAATTTTCAATGTAAAATTTTTTCCTTAGGTACAGCATTTCAGATAAATTATTTCTATTCCCGGTAAAATCCTCATAAATCTCCCTTAATTTACCAGCATTTGTTTGATCAATAAAAACATATGTGGTGTAATAAAGAAAGTCATAGCCTGTGGTTCCGTCAACACCGAATTTTGGGCTTAATTTTTCGTCCCCGGTAAGAATTTTCTCAACGTATACAGGAATTTTCATGCGTTTTTTTAGATTTTTAAGATATGAAAATGGATCAAAAAGCCCGTCAATATGATCGAGCCTTATGGCCGCAATAATTTTATTTTTATATAATTCAATAATCTTTTTATGCATATCCTTAAAATAAATGCGCCTCTCAGAATGAACGGCTATGAGTGAGTTTACTGAAAAAAATCTTCTGTAATTTGTGCCGGATATGCAGTTAACCCAGTACATTGGCCTGAAGTACTGTTCGCATAAAATTTTATCCTTGCTAAAAATATTATCAGTGTCGGTATTGGAATAATTTAGATTATTCAAAAGGCTAAATTTTTGATTATTTATCAGTGCAATCTTTTTATCCGCGTCTATTTTTATGTCATTTAATGAGTCAATATAATTATTACCAAGCACCGGCATAATTATTGATTCAAATGGAAAATCAGGAGTATTAATTAAATCAAAAAAATTATAATATTTTGATTTTTTTCCAAATTTAAATACATCCTGAAGGTATACATTTTCATGATTCAGGCCCATATGATTTGGAACAAAATCTATCATGATGTTCATGTTTGTTTTTTCAAGCATTTTATGCAGTCTTAATAATCCATCCTCCCCGCCTATTTCTGGATTTATCTCAGAATAATCTGTAACATCATAACCATGCATGCTTCCAGTTGTACTTTTTAAAATTGGGGATAAATAGAGTGATGAGATTCCAAGATCATTAAGATAATATATTATTTTCTCAAGGTCCTGAAATTTAAAATTTTTATTAAGCTGAACCCTGTAAAATGAGGAGATATTCATTAAGATAAAAATTTTAATTAAATATAAAAAGCTATTTATTCCCTTACTGTTTCATAAATTCAGGAATCATTTTGGATACCATAATAACCAGATTTTTGGCCGTTTCTGAAATATTAAAGTCAGTGGCAAAACCATGTATCATGCCAAGCGCCCTAATGCCAATTGCCCTTATACCGTTATTCCGGAGTTTTTTATAATAGGCCTCTGCTGGATCCCTAAGCGGGTCATTTTCGCCACTTATAATAATTGCCGGTGGAATATTTTGAAAATTTTCTTCCAGAACAGGCGAAAAATAGGGATTAAGAACATCTGTTTTATCATGCATATATGCTGAACCAAAGTACTCTATTGCACTTCCGGTTAAATTGTATCCATTATAAAAATCCATAAATGATTTGGAAAAATTGTCAGGTGCAAGTGATGGATAAAAAAGAACCTGTACATCAGGTGTCTTTAATTTATTATCCCTTGAAAATAGGCACAGAGCGGCTGCGATATTGGCACCTGAGCTGTCCCCGGCAGTACCAAGCCTCCCACTGATGCCAAATTCGTCTCTTTTATTGTATATATATTCAAAGGAATCCAGTGCATCTTTTACTGCTGCAGGAAACCTGCTTTCAGGTGCAAGTCTGTAATCCACAGATATCACCTTTAAGCCCGATTCCATGCTAATTAGCCGGCACAGATTATCATGTGTATCAATGCTTCCTGATATAAATCCGCCTCCATGAAAATAAACAATGCCATCGTTAAGTTTTTTGCTGTTATAGAGCCGTGCCCTTAATATTCTGCCATCCAGCTTAATTGAAAAATCTCTAACATCAGGTATGTCTATTTTATTACCTGATACGGCAAGCATGGCATCATTCATCAACTCCCGGGCCTCCTTATAATCGAGCCTCGAAATATCTGGATTTCCTTTGGAATCCTCAATTATTGATTTAAAATCAGGATCAATCATAAAATGTAATATGTTGATTTATTATAAATTATATCTGTAAAATTATTTTAATTTTATATTCTTGGTTTCCGGAAGCATTAGAGTCAAGATAATTGCAGCAACCATAATTAATGAAAGAAAAATATAGGCATTAAAATAATTGTTTCCATGTATTAATAAGGACATTAATATAACACCGGTTACAGCACCGATTTTTCCCATCATTGAGGAAAAACCATATGATGACCCCCTAAATTGCGTTACAGTGACCTCTGCAGGAATTATTCCGACGGTTGCACCACCAAAGGCATTAAATAATTCCAGCAGGGAAAATAAAATTATAATGCCTTCTAAAAAATAAAAATACGGGAGTAAAAGAAATAAAGCAGACATAAGTGCAAATCCGGTTATTTGAATTGATTTCCGGCCATATTTGTCCACTCTTTTCATAACGTATATCCCTGATGCTATGCCTATAATGAGAAAGAATGTTGTTAATAATGCATTATCAACATTATTTACAAAATTGCCAAGTTTTAGTATTGTCGGCAGCGTTAGGGATAATCCGTATGCCACGATATCATATAAAAACCATATAATGGCTGCTATTATGATGTTCCTTGCATATAATTTTGAAAACATATCAAAAAATCTGGTTTTTACAATTTTTTTCTCCCACATTTGTGATTCGGGTAATGAAAATCTCATAAATTCAATTGTAGCTGCAGGAATTATGGAAATCCCAAGCATTAATCTCCACCCGTAATTTCCACATGGAAATAGAAAAATTGCTGCTATGGCACTGCTTATTGAACCAATACTGAAAAAAACAGTGGCGAGGGCCATATAAAATCCCCGGCTTTCCACAGGACTAACCTCTGCTATGTAGGAATTTGCCACAGGATACTCTGCACCAAGAACTATTCCGAGAAATAATCTTGAGAAAAATAGCTCCAGAAAATTGAATGAAAATACAGATATAATATCAAATAATATAAAAAATATTAATGTGGATAGATATATCCGCCTGCGCCCAAGTATGTCGCTAATATAGCCTATTATAACAGTTCCTATTATGGCACCGATAATAACTGATGCAATAATGAGGCCATATTCAAATGAATTTAGGTGTATATATTCATTAATTAAAAGTATTGCAAATGCAATAACTGTTAGCTGATAACCATCAAGATACATGCCAAATGATGATAGCACAACAATTCTATTTGTGCTTATGCTTTTTTCCATGATCTAAAATATGGCTGTTTTATAAAAATCTCTCTATATAAAATATATATATTTTTATTTTACATTTTACTGATATTATCCCGTTTATAATATCCAGTATGAGCTTTACAAACCAGTAGAAAAATTTTTTATTGAACCAGCCCCATGCCCATTTATTATTTTTATAAGATTCCCAAAAATGATAAATGTTTATAGCATTTAGCATTACAATGATATATGATAAAATAAATAAAAGAGTGAAAATAAATGCTTAATTTAAGTAAATATGAAAGAAAACGCAAAAAAGGCATTGCCATTGCCACAGCCCAGCTTCTTTTTCATATAGATCATGATGTGGACCCTAATCAGGATATAAAGGGTTTTATTAATATTTTAATGAATAAAACCGAGTCTGTTGCAACAGCTTATGGCTGGACGTCAGGTTCAGAGCTGGCACAATTGATTTTGCAGGAAGGCCTTGACACAGGTGAGGTAAAACTCAGGCTTTTGAAATACAAAAATAAGAGTCGTTTGGCAGATAAAAGGAGGCATAATGACATTAAGAATTCTGTTATTAGTTATTTATCTAACTACTGCCAGAGGTCTAAAACCTATGAAGGATTAATAGACCAAGTTCAGTATTTTCCGGATTTTAAATATAAATATTTAGATTCTGGAGTTGACATAGACAGGGAAAACATAATAGATATTATGAAAACATTCGATGAAAAAGACAGGATGTATATACTAAAAAATGTTAATGCCGAAATTGACAGGAGGGATGCAGGCTATTCCCTTGGAGATGAATTAGAAAAATATCTAAACGATATAGGACAGGAATACGGCATTGAATCCTATATTGACGAATTTGAAGTTGATGGGAAGAATTATTTTTCATTCAAAATTTTTATTGGAAATAGAGGAATTCTTAGCTCTTTTAATGGTACATTCAATGAATTAAAAACAGCACTGGCAGGGGTGGTGAGATCAGAATCGGAAAATAAGGTTACATGCCCATTCTGTGGCAGGAAAATAGTAAGATATGTTGCCATGAATAAAATTAAAAATTGTGAATGTGGTGCAGAAATTGTTATTACACCATACATGGTAAGGAAAAGGGGCGTAATTTATTCCAGAACAAGGATATCTTTCAGAAAACCTGACTAAAAATTAGTATGGATTCATAAATATTAGTATTAAATGGCAAATTATATTCCCATTAAATATTTCATATTTATAATGCAAAAACATAAAGCATAATATCAATCCAGAATGAGTTGAATAAAAAGTATATCGTTAGGTATAATCCGATTATGCTTATAAAATAAAAATAATACGTATATTAATTTGCAATTTACTTTACTCCTCAAAATGTTTAAATCGATAAAAAACTCATGTATTGATTATGGAAAAAGTTAGTGAATCTAAGAGACTTAAAAGGAATGCCGCCGGATTCTATCCTCTTCTTGGACAGGCAATAGCAATGATTTCACCTCTTGGTGCCGTTGCTGCAACCATGACTGGAGCTGCAGGATATGCCCTGGGGTCCCTGCCACTGGCATATGTAATCTCCATTATAGGTGTATTAATATGGATAAACACACCGTATCAGTTTTCGAAAAAGATAAATGGTGCTGGTGGTTTTTACACATTTAACTCTCAGGGTGCTGGTCCACGGTATGGTCTCATAATAGGTTATATGATGTGGTTTTCATATTTCATGGTAATTACCAATGCAATATTATTCACATCAGGGGTTTTTATACCTGGAACAATATCATACTTTCTTGGAATTAGCATAGGTAATTATACATGGATTCCAATAATGACCGCCTTTTTGATCATAATAACGATAATAGCCTATCTGGGTATAAAACCATCACTGGCCTATAGTTTTACAGCATCAGCAATTGAAATAATCCTGCTTATAATAACATCGATAGTTATTATAGTCGCACTTGGACCAAAAAATACGTATGTTCCATTCACAACAGGACCTGCTCATGGATTTGCAGGTGTTGGTGTTGGCATGGTTCTTGCCATATTCTCAATGTCAGGTTCATCTGCCGTGGTCACACTTGGTGAGGAGGCAAAACAGCCAAGGAAAAATATAAAAAAGGCATTATTAATAAGCTTTCTAATAACAGGTGTGGTGTTTGTCCTCACATCTTATGCATTAACTGTCGGCTGGGGAATTAACAGGATGAATAAATTTGCAGCATCAAGCGTGCCCGGATTAATAGTGGCCGATAAATTCCTTGGCCTTCCATTTACCATTTTATTGTTCGTTTTTATAATAAACAGTTTATTTGCAGGCTCACTGGCTCCGTTAAATACAAGCTCAAGAATGATATTTTCAATGAGCAGGGATGGGCTTGGACCCTCATTATTTTCCAGGGTTCATCCAAAACATAAAACTCCTTATATTGCTATAATAATAATCGCTGCCGTTGCATATTTTATATCGTTAATAGCAGGCATATTAATTGGGCCATATGATGGTTTCGTTTATCTTGTTTCTGCATCTTCCGCTGCACTGTTTATAGGACATATATTAAGCAACTTTGGATTAACAAAAACATACATGAGATTAAAAGCATTTAAACCAACACTGCATTTAATCATACCGTTGATTGCCACCATAATCCTCTTAATAGCGATGTATTACAGCTTTAACCCTCCAGCATATCCTGTAGATTATTCAATAATAACCGCCATAGTTTTCATAATACTTACATTAATAGCAGTGCTTATATATGCTAAAAAGCATCCGGATAAAATAAAAAATGCCGGGAAGAGCGATATGCTTGTGCAGGATGAATTGATGGAGGGAAAATTATAAATTAAAAATTTTAAAAAATTAGTTAATATTAATTATTTTTGATATAATTTTTTTTGCAAATTCATTGTCAACATGGTCATTAATATATCCAAGGAATCCCTGGACTATAAGTGATATAGCATCATTTTCCGATATGCCCCTGGACCTTAAATAAAATACCTGCTCCGGATCTATGCTTGATATTACCGATGCGTGCTTTGATTTTGTATCGTTATTTTTGATTAACAATGCAGGTTTTGAATTTCCCTTGCCATTTTCAGACATTAAAAGTATGGCAGAGCTATAAAATCCTGTTGACTTTACACCATCAGGTTCTATATCTATATTTCCCCTGTGCATTGTTGAACTCTGATCAAAGACTATTCCCTTAATATTTATGTCACAGTTTGAGAATTTTCCATACTGAAGGCTTGAATCCCAGATATCGTGTTCCTGGATGCCCCTTGTTATATTTATGCCATAGGAATTAAGGGTGGTATTATCGTGCATCTCGCTTTCATGGTTATATATAACCCTACCAGACCCAGTATTTACATCAATAATTTTTAACTGTGCATCGTTATAGAGTACTGGCCTTACATATGTTATATTTGCTGAATTTAATGATTCATTTTGAATATAATTATAATCCACCTTTGAGTTTTCAAGGCAGAATATATATATATTTCTTCCATGTATGCCGCTGCCATTATCCTCAGATTCGTATAAATCCACTATGGAGGCTTTTGAATTTTTCCCTATGATTACTACATTTTTAACTGTAAATGATGAATTTGCATCCTGTTCTGATTTTATTTTTATTTCAGCACTTGTATTATCCGGGATGTAAACAAAATAACCGTTTTCATATGAGAAATTTATTAGGTTCTCCTTATTGTATTTGCCATATACGGTATCAACGTATTTTTCAAATAAATCATGCCTTTCCTTAAAGGCATTTTTCATATTTGATGTGTAAATATTCTTATCCTTATTATTAAGGATTATTTCTGAATCGTTTACAATAATATCATAATTTATATCAGGATTTTTTGATTTTTTAATGCCAACATACATTTCCCCATGCGCCATTTTGTCAAGTTCTTCATCGGCTATATGCACATAGGTTTTCCTGTCGGGGCTTTCCTTATATGGGGGATCAGGATATTTAAGATAGTAAATATACGCCTGCTTGCGGTATTCTATATCGAAATCCCTAAATCTCTCATTTAAAGTATCCAAATAGTCTTCTATCATTGAATTATCACCTTAAAAAAATATAAATATTTATCCAACGGCACCCATTTTGGACATCTCCAGCTTTACAAGCCTGTTCATTTCCACTGCAAATTCCATGGGTATCTCCTTCATTATGTCATCCATAAATCCGAGTACTATCATGGATGAGGCCTCATCCTCACTTAAGCCCCTGGACCTAAGATATGTAAGCTCATCAGTACCTATTTTGCCTACAGTGGCCTCATGGCTGAACTCTGCTGTTGGCTCATAGATTTCATCATAGGGATATGTATAGTTCTTTGAGTCGCTGTTTATTAGAAGTGCATCGCACTGGACATGGCTTTTTGCACGCTTTGCACCCTCATTCATCCTTACAAGGCCACGGTAAACAGTTAAACCGTCATCCAAACTTATTGATTTTGATACAATCCTTGATGTTGTATCCGGTGCCAGATGTATTGCCTTTCCTCCGGCATCCTTGAATGTCCCCTTGGTTGCAAGGGTTATTTGAAGATTGGATGTTGAGGCCCCCCTTCCTCTAAGATATGATGAGGGATATATCATTGTTACCTTTGATCCTAATTCTCCTGTTACCCAGTCCATATGGGCACCCTCATCAACCCATGCCCTCTTTATCGGCAGGTTATATACCGAATCTGACCAGTTCTGAACGCTTGTATATTTTACATTTGAGTTTTTATGTGCATATATTTCAACGATGGCGGTATGCAGCGAGCTTGTGTCATATCTCGGTGCGGTGCAGTTATGTACCGCAAATCCTTTTACAAGATATGAATTATCTGAATCAACCTCAAGATTATAAACAATATCATTGTATTCCTGGCGTTCTATTTTTTTAATTGGAACAAAATAATAATTGTTTTTATGCCTTATTCTGTGGAATTTGGCATTTTCTGTGTATTCTATTGTATAATGTTTGTTTCTTAGATTTATTATTGCAAATATATTGCTTCTTGATAATATTTCCTGAATCTGAAGTGCAAGTATTTTCGAATGCACTGAGATTCTTACATTTCTTGATCCACAGGATCTGGAGTAAAGATTTCCACGAACCTTTGCATATGAATCTATGATTATTTTCTGTTTCTCGGGAGGCAGCTTCATTACTGTTTCTGAAAATATTTTTTCATTTGAATTCTGCCCTGCATTGTGAATACAAAATTCAATCAATGGCTTTGAATATGTTGAAACAGTATATTTTTTGTTTGATTTAATTATACTTGCCTGCTCCCCCATATTTTTTATTATGGAGTATAATTCGCTGGCATTTTCATTTTCCCTGAACGAGAATAACATCTGGTACATGTTTAAATGCCTGTTGAATGATATAACTCCAGATGCTGTGTAAAATCCAAGGATTCTTAGCATTGATTCATTGATTGAATCATTATCCTGAACCTCCAATGGTGAGACATAAACAAGAAAATCTCCTGGATTTAGTTCATCAGCTCTCCTGTACTGGGGTTCAACGGCCATTAATTTTTCTGTGGATATTTCATAATGCCCATTATTTATCCTTACTGATACCTCCTCCCTTTTTATGCTTAATACGGGATGCTCTGATGTTGCCCTGAATGTATTTACAGGCGATGCTGGAACTATATTATACATGAACCCATTATATGGATGCACGTATTTGCGTGTGATTTTTCTTTTATTTCCTGTGTTAGATATTACACCATCGTTTGTGAATAATTGATTGATTGCTATAAATTTATCACCCTGGCTTATTAACTCATCCTCTGGGAGGCAGCCCTCTATGTAATGAACCTTTGCACCCTCATCTGCTATTACTATTGTATGCTCAAACTGTCCGCTCTGCTCACCATTTAACCTGAAATAGGTCTGTAATGGAAGGTCTATTGTAACATTTTTTGGTACGTATAAAAATGAACCACCGGACCATACAGCGCCGTTTAATGCCGCAAATTTATTATCGCTTGGTGGTATTG
The DNA here is from genome assembly GCF_038728925.1 of Acidiplasma sp. Classification (NCBI taxonomy): domain Archaea; kingdom Methanobacteriati; phylum Thermoplasmatota; class Thermoplasmata; order Thermoplasmatales; family Ferroplasmaceae; genus Acidiplasma; species Acidiplasma sp. The sequence goes on along the minus strand of NZ_JAVYSZ010000006.1, from coordinate 62,061 downwards.
CCTTGCAATAATATTCCCTAACAAGATCTGGGTATTGCTGCACTGCTGTGTCCAGATCTGTAAATATTACACCCTTTTCCTCCCATTCCTTTTTCAGGCTGCTGTAAACGCCCTCACTGTCATACTGTGCAACTGAGCCTGCGAGATACTTTTGCTCCATCTGTGGTATGCCGAGCTTATTAAATGTTTCCTTTATTTGATCTGGAACCTCATCCCAGCTCTTTGCCTTAACATCCTCCGGTTTTGTATAATATGTTATCTCATCAAAATTAATTTCTGAAAGATCAGGCCCCCACGTTGGCATTGGCTTTGATAAAAAGATTTCAAGCGCCTTTAATCTGGACCTCCTCATCCAGTCAGGCTCCTTTTTTATATCTGATATCTCCTCAACGACTTTCCTGTTAAGACCCTTGCCAGTTGAGTATACCGGGTTTATTTTATCATAAAATTCATAGTCTGATTTTTTGCTGTGCTTTAAACTTTCGGTTAATTTTTCTATTTCCTCATCCTTATTATAATCTTCCATATTCATCACGCCTCAATCCATTCAAAACCTTCCTGCTCTATTTTATCGGAAATCTCCTTACCACCATTTAATACTATTTTTCCATCCCTTAAAACATGGACAAATTCAGGTATTATGTCCTTAAGTATTCTCTGATAATGTGTTATTATTAGGAATCCCACATTTGAATCGTGCAGTTTTTTAATCTCACTAGAAACCAATTTAAGGGCATCAACGTCCAGACCTGAATCTATCTCATCCAGTATTACAATTTTTGGCTTGAGTATAACCATCTGAAGAACCTCAAACCTTTTTCTCTCACCGCCAGAGAAGCCATCGTTTACAGATCTTGAAATAAAGGATTCATCCATATCAAGGTCCTTCATTGCAGTTTTAACCATATTAAAGAAATCCCTTAATGGTAACTTTTCATCTGGATACAGGTCATTATAGGCTGTCCTTAAAAATGTTGAGATTTTAACGCCGGGAATGCTAATTGGGCTCTGAAATGCCAAAAATAATCCCTGCCTAGCCCTTTCTTCTGGTGTGGAATGGGTTACATCCCTTCCGTTTATTATTATATTACCATCCGTTATTTCATAATTTGGATGGCCTATGAGGGCCTCGCCAAGAGTTGATTTACCGGCACCGTTAGGTCCCATGAGTGCATGTATTTCCCCTGATTTCACTGTTAAATTTATACCCTTTAATATTTCCTTTCCTGATGCGGAAACCTTAAGATTTTTTATTTCCAGTACTGTATCTGTCATTATAATGTATATGATTAATTTGTATATAAACATTTTATTATGTTTAAAGTGACTAAAATATATATACCTATTAGTTATATAAGTAATATGGAAAATATAATTGATGATTATTTGGGTCAAAATAAAAGCAAAATACTAAATTCACTACTTTATGAGGATAAAACTCTTGAGGAATTATCTTTAATAATTAGGATAAATAAAAATGCTGTAAAAGAGCATATAAATTTTCTCGAAAATAAGGGACTGGTTACATCATATTTTGTCAGGGCGAAATCTGGCAGGCCAAAAAAATATTACAAAATTACAGACAAGGGTATGGAATTATTCCCCAAACAGTATATAAATTTTGCAACATTATTGCTGGAGGAAATGCAGGACACTATAGGCATAAACAAAACGAATGAGATATTAATGAAAATTGCATCCAGAATGGTTGATACTAATAATTATCTTGATTTTTCACAGATGAGCAGGGATAAAAAAATAGATAAATTAAGGGAATATGTTAATCTGCTTAACAAGCTTGGATACTATGCTAAAATTGAGGTAAATGAGGACAATGTGAAAATAATAAGGCACAATTGTATCTTTTATGAACTGGCAAAAAATAATAAAAATTTGGTATGCGGTTCACTGGAAAAATCAATAATAACGGATAAAATTAACGATAATTTTTCTCTTGTTGAGACATTTGCAGACGGGGATAACAAATGTGTTGTTGAAATAAAAATATAACATACAATTTAGTTTTTTTAGTTAAAATAATTAATAATACAAAATTGAAATAAAGTCTCCATGGAAGATGAAAATCCATTAATGGAATACTGCGACCTGATTGATGATTATTTACCTCTTGATCATGAGTTTTTTCTCTATGACTCTGAGTTTAAAATGGCTGAATCTTTTTTGGGCCTTGCCATTGCAACGGCAAAGAATATAGAGGAAACAAGGGAACTCCTTGATGTGCTTGATACCCTAAATTCTCACATATATGACAGTGATACTGTATTAAGCGATGAAATCAGAAAATCCTTAAGGCACTATAATAAGGAATGGATAGATGCCAAGGAAAAGATGAATTCCGGAAATACATATACCGCAAATTTGATCATGGCAGCTGCCCATACAAGGCTTATGCTTGCCCATCTTTATAAATTAAAAAACATGGATCAATTTAAGGATTTTGTAGATGATTATACCCTGGAATTCCTTGGAAAGCTAATTAATAAAATGCTTAATGTTGCAATGGGAGATGTTCTTTTATAAAATTTAAAATAAAAAATATTATAAAATTATAAGCCCATCATTGATGAAATAGTTGAATTAACAATTTTCTTTGCATCACTGTAGTTTATCCTGCTGTTCCAAGTTACAAGGAAAAACAGGTTATTTCTGTAGCCGAATCCCTGTGCAGTTAAATTGCCATTGTTGGATGGAAATACCGAGTACTTAAACCCAGAAAATGATGTGCTATTACTGATTATCCCTATAGAGGTTATATTTGAGCTTGTAAGGTTATGGCCTGTATTTGACCTATAACAGGCTAATTCTCCATTATAAAGTGATCTATAGGATAATCTTGCATCAGTTGCATTTTTAAAATAGAATTGTTCAATAATAACCCGATCATAATGCGGAATTTTTGACCCACTGGAGCTTGTTGAATAATATCCATAACTGTAGATAACATACTCTGCTTTCGTAACATTAGAAGGGATACCTGGCTGGGAAGAAATATTGAATGAATTTGTATATGTTAACGTGACCCTAGAGTTTATCTGATGACCAATATCTGAAGATATAGAGGAGCTTGATGGGAAACCAAAATGCTCATATTCAAGTTCAGCAGAAACAACGCTAATCACTATTATTGCGACAATTACCGATAAAATTATATAAATTTTCTTTTTATCCATTAGCCATCATTGCTTTATCTTACATATATATTAAAAGATTTATTATAAGTAGAAAATAATAAAAACTAATAAAATTATTTTTATATATCACTTATTATAATTTTGGATGCCTTTTTAACCGTCTCATTAATTTAAAATTAAATCCCATCTTAAATCGTATAAATATAAAAAAAATTTGAAAATTCTTTATTGAAGGCTTCTATTAAACTGTCAAGTTCACCTAGAGAATCATAATAAAAAAGATATTAATAAAATATTTAGTTTCTTTGAATAGAAGAAAACGCTTCTTAAGAATTCTTTGAATTATTGAAAAGTAATTTGTGGATGAATAATCAATTTTTACAACTGTCAATACAGAAGGATTAAAACGGGTTATACTTAATAAGCTTATTAGTGGTAAAATTCCATCCTAACAGGTTTTAAATAGCCCATCTATTTTACTTCCTATTGCGCTTTCATGGAAATTTAAGAAAAATGCCATGGTTTTTATGCTTAATCCATAATATCTCAGCTTGTGTGATGTAATTAAAAACAGAATCTATTTTTCAACATAATATTCTTCTATATTCTTATTATTTATATCTATTATAATGGAAATTATCGACACAAATAATTTTTTAACATTCCATATCATTATATGAATGAACTAATGAATCAGGCAGAATCTCTAAAATCATACAATCTGCACTTGAAAAAGTTCATTTTGTTATCTTGTATTTATATATACATATAATAATATGGTTTTAAGTTAAATTATTCCATTCTATGTAAACCTGAGAAGGTGGAATCTCGTATTTTTCAAATATAATATAAGGCCTTGGCCTGCGTAAAAATCTATAACAGGTATCTGTTGGAAAATTTAATGAATGGCCTTTTCATAAAAATGTTTAATATATACCTCTATTTATTTTTTACCTTTTATTAAAATTTTATATTATCCAGTAAATAGATATAATTATTTTGCTGTAGATTTAAAATGGCTTTTTGAAATATTATAATAATGTAAACAAAATTTCAAATGCAAACAATTAATTGGCTAATATTTTATAATTAATAAACTTTTCCATGGAAGATGTAAAAGTATATCAATGGCTTATCAAGAATGTGGTAATAGCTATAGACAAGTATATTTTTTAGATCTAATACGCATATTGTATTCCCTATTAAATCATAATATAAATTTATTTACTTTTAATGTTATAATATTTTCTATATTTAATAAGATAACATTTATAATGGTTATTTATTATAATAATTAATTTATTTAGTAGTATATTATGGCAAAATTCTTATATAAACAAACATTATTAAAATATTATGCAGCAGGATATACAAAAGAATGAACTAAAAAGCAGAATACCTTTCAGATTAGATAGATTACCTTTTAGCAGATGGCATGTTCTTGTGGTTATAGCCTTGGGTTTTACATGGATTCTGGATGGCCTTGAGGTCACAATGGTGGGCGTTATAGGTTCGGTACTGATAAGCCCAAAAACTCTTGATTTTACCTCTGCAGAGGTGGGATTCGTTGCCACTGCCTATTTAATTGGTGCTGTTATAGGCTCTGTATTTTTTGCCGAGTTAACAGACATACATGGACGGAAAAAATTATTTATGGTAACATTAAGCGTTTACATCCTTGGCACTGTTTTTACTGCATTTTCATTTAATTTTCCATCGTTTTTCCTGTTTAGATTTATTACAGGCCTTGGTATTGGTGGGGAATATGCTGCAATAAATTCGGCAATAGATGAACTAATGCCATCAAAATATCGTGGGAGAATAGACCTTGCAATCAATGGGAGCTGGTGGGTTGGCACCATAGTGGGTTCCATAGGCTCTCTTTATTTACTAAATACAAGCATATTTCCTATAAATTTGGGATGGAGATTATCATTCGCAATAGGTGCCATACTGGCAATAGCCGTTCTATTAATAAGGCGCTATGTTCCTGAATCGCCAAGATGGCTGTTAATGCATGGTAAACTTGATGAGGCCAGAGAAATTACCACAAATATTGAGGATACAGTATCAAAAAGCACAGGAAAGGACCTTGAACAAGTTTCAAGATATATAACCATAAAACCACAGAGGAGAATAAGGGCCAAGGAAATTGTGGATACGTTATTTAAAAAATATCCCAAAAGGACTGTACTTGGTTTATCATTAATGGCCGGTCAGGCATTCCTTTACAATGCAATATTTTTTACGTATGCTCTTGTGCTTAAGGTGTTCTATGGTATACCGTCTGATGAGATAGGCTATTTCATAATACCATTTGCAGTTGGAAACTTTGTTGGCCCTCTGGTGCTTGGAAAACTTTTTGATACAAGGGGTAGAAAGCTGATGATATCATTCACATACATTTTCTCAGGGGCCCTATTAATGCTAACAGCGTATTTATTTTACATAGGAGTTTTAAATGCAGTAACACAAACACTGCTCTGGTCAATTATCTTCTTTTTTGCCTCTGCAGGGGCATCATCAGCATATTTAACAGTAAGTGAGGTTTTTCCTGTTGAAATGAGGGCAATGGCCATAGCCGTGTTTTATTCAATAGGTACGGGTATAGGTGGTGTGCTTGCACCCTCGCTGTTTGGTATATTAATTGCCTCAAAATCTCCATTCAGCCTATCTATGGGATATTTGCTTGGGGCATCTCTAATGGTTATATCAGGAATTGTGGAGATTTTCCTTGGTGTAAAGGCAGAGAAAAAATCTCTTGAGGATGTGGCAAGACCACTCACCGCAGAGGATATTGAATCATATAATAAAGAACCGGTTAATTACAATAATGAGGAGGCAAATTAAATATATTTATTGAATTTCTTTTTTCTTTGTTTCTTTTTTGAACTCTGCCGGCAGCCGACCAAGCTTATAATCCGACTCATCGACGAATTTTATTAACCTTGAAAGCTGTGGATGTACCCTTTTAACCTCATTATACATTTTCAGTGCAACTGTTCTAAGATCAGGGTGCACCTGTGCATTTGACCTTAATTCAATGAAATATGTGAGTTCATTAAGATTGATATTAAATGCCACAGGGTATCTATATGCATACGGAACAATGTACTGGGCCAGATCGGGGCCATTTTTTTCTTTTATATCAAGATATAAATTTCTAGCTTTTTCCATTAATGTTACATAATCATTTTTTAGGTCTTCTGTTTTATTTATTGTTTCCGGTATATCATATCCATAATAAACGCTTAGTGGTTTTCTGACAATTGACATAAACCTGTGCCTCTGCAGCTCCCTGAATGCACCATAATTTGTATTAACCTGAAATAGATAATTTATTGCCTCAAATGGACGCCCAATTTTATGCCTCCTGTTTTTTCTTATTGAAATGAGATTATTTAATAGCCTTTCCTTTTCCTCCTTTGTTAAATCAATGCTATTGTAATCTCCATAATAGCGGTAAACCATAAGTTTTAAGGCCTTATTTATTGCATTTTCCTCATCCTCATAATCAAGGAGTGAAACGGTATTTATTGATCCAAAGTTCTGCTGTTCCCTGTAACCTATAAGATCACGGGACATATTATACTCTATCTGTTCAATGCCATGTTTTGATGTGGCGTCATCTATGATCTCCGGCATTTCATTTTTTAATTCATTATAAATTAAATCCGCATATTTTAGGCTCTCCTTGGTTTTATACTCACCAAGACGCTCTATTAATGCTATAAATGCCCTACCATTACCAGATACACCAATATTCGTAAGTGTTGATGCCGGCAGAACTAGTCTAATCTCATCCAGTACAGATGATCTTAATGATGACTTATACGCCTTTGTTACTGAATCATCATCAATATTTTTTATCTCTGAATAATTATAAACTTTTCCGCCAATTTCAAAATTAAATTTCTCTATTGGATACATTTCCGAGTATATTTTAATCATATCATCGTATGATTTAGAGTAAAAATCAAAAAGTTCATTGCATAATTCATTGTATTCATTTTCATACTTTTTTATGCCTGCACCATCGGCATCCAGAAAAAGGTAATGGCCATTAACCTTTTTATTATATTTAACATATCTTGATGATTTTTCAAGATATGACAGGCCTATTCTTGATTCTTCTATAATTTTTGATAAAATATTTGAAACATTCTGTATGCCCATCTGTGCAGTTATAAGCTCAGATATTGATTCATCCCCATAATCGAGGAAGATTTTCTTATAAAAATCTATTGCCTTTTCTGGATTATTTTTAAATTCTTTTTCATAAACTGATCTTATATCCAAATTAACTGTTCTACTGTACCTTGACATTAAAGCCCCGCGGTCTATCATTTTTTCTGTTTTTATCAAAAAAACATCACGGTCATTATTTGAGAAATCCTGCATAAAAAGATATATAAACAAAAGATATATATAATTAATGCATGCAGTTTGTATAATATTTAAAATTTTTATTTATACACTTTAAAAAATTGATTTCCCAAAATTTTCAAAGGAATATTATAAATATTGGAATAATTTTCCTATTTTATAAAATATTTTTATATTTCTGCAAGATAAAGGTGTATGAAATTACTTGTAATTGGTGGATCTGGTTTTGTCGGAAGCAATATCATCCAGCAGCTTGATGCAGATGAAAAGGCCTATTTTTCTAGAAATCCGTCTGAAAAACTGGATAAGCTGGGCATAACCTATATAAAAGGCGATATTAGAAATTATGACGATGTTGAAAAGGCGATTGAAAATTATGATGTAATAGTTCATGCAGTTGATGTGCTTATAGAAAAGGAAGAAAAACATGAAGAATTGTCATTAAATGGCATGAAGAATATTGTAAAGGCTGTAAATAAATACCGTAAAAACCAGAAAATAGTATACATTTCAGCAATAAACGCTGATAAGGGAAATACAGATTATTTTAGATATAAAAGACTGGCAGAGGATAATGCCGCCACATTAAAAAACTCTCTTATAATAAGACCATCAACAATGTACGGAAATGGAGATAAATTTACAAAGATGCTTATAGAAGCGGCAAAACAGAAGGTACCATTCCTGCCGAGGAGTGGAAATATGGCACCGGTTTATATAAATGATATGATTACCGTGCTTAAGAATTCACTGGATAAATCAGGGATTATTAATGTATGTACAAGGGAAAGGGTAACATTTGCTGATATGTTTAATACTGTAAGGCTTAAATTGGGATTAAAGCCTGTGAGAGAGGTATCCCCCATAATTTTTAAACCTGTGCTTGGAAGCCTTGAAAAAAGGGGATTATTAACAAGAGAGCAGTTTTACATGCTTGGACTCGATTATTATAAAGAAAATACATCTTTATACAGATATGTCAATGAACCAATGACATATGAAAAATTTATCAGGGATACAGACCTAAATAATTTTTAATGTAATTATATAAACAAATTAAATAATTTTTTTGATGTATTTATAAAATACTTCTAACAATGGCACATGCATTAAAATAAGGAATTCATACTTATTATAGTTAAATAATAATAAAATTATATATTATTTAATAATTATAATATAATGAATATTTCGCCATTAAAAATTGGAGATGAATGCGCTGTAAGGAACGTTGCCGAAATGTCGTGGAAATATGCATATAAAAATATATACACCGATGAATACATTGATTACTGGATTAATAAATATTATGCATTAGATAATATAAAAAATGATATAGAAAAATCAATTAATAATAAAATACTATTTTACGGTCTTTTTGATAATAATTTATTAACAGGATTTATTGAAATAGATAAAATAAATAAAATTATACTAAGGTTTTATTTAATGCCTGATTATATTAAAAAATGCTACGGCACAAAATTGCTTAAAACAGCTGAGGAAATTATTAGGAATGAAAAAATTGAAAAATTAATATTATACGTGAATAAATTAAATTCCATGGCCATATCATTTTATAAAAAACATGGCTTTGAAATAACAGATGAGGATAATGAGGACTATTTAATGGAAAAATACTATAAATAAAACTTATTTGCTTTTTAAATTATCGATAATAACCGATGCATTAAAAATAAAATTGCCTATTTCATCAGGATTTGCATTGTTAAATTTTAATTTATATGGGTATGTTATGTTATTTCCTGTTAATATTATTATATTAACATATTTTTTACTAAAAATTATAAATAATGTGGCTGTTATAAAAAGCAGCAAACTTATCATTCCATTGCGAAGAAACAAAAGAAATAATATGCCCAGAAAAATAAAAAATAATGAAATATTTATGTAGCTTTTTCTTACATTCTCCTGTGAAAAGCCTTTTATTTCATTTAAAGGTAAATATTTCATGGATGAATCCAAATAATCATCTATATTATATAAATAAATAAACCTTTTATCTGTAACTGCAGCCTTTTCATGTGATTTAAATTTATTTTTTAGGGCGTCTCATGTTTTAGCAAACGACGATTTTCATCATCTCCCTTGGTCTATTCCCTGTCTTTATGTTCGATATGATCATGAGGTTGTATGCGATTACCTTCAATCCAACCGCAGTGTCATAATCCCTATTCTTGACATACCATATATTCTCCATATACATTATACCCTCAAGGATGGAGAATGTACGCTCTATCTCCCAATGGAGGGAATGAAGCGGCGAGTATTTTTTCCTGAGATCTATGCCTATTCTTCGGTTTACAGATAATCTCCCCTGTACGATGCCTCTCCTACTATTGGTATCGATCACTGGAGTGGAATGGGTGCTCTCGAATATGTAATCGTATATCTCAGATGTATCGTATGCAGAATCTGCAAGTATATACGAAAAGTTTCTAACAGAATCGACCATCCTATGTGAAAGTTTTGAATCATGTATGTTTCCCTTGGTGACGATCCATTCCATGATGATGAGCGTATCAACGTCAAGTGCCATATGGCATTTTCTTCCATAGGACCATCCCTTGGTTGTCTTTGACCATCCACTGTACGGATCCCTGTAATTACCCCATACCCTTCTCCTCATTGCAGTTGAATATTTGCATGTATGTATCATGAAGGAATCCATGGCTGCGCATTCCTCCATGGAATAGAGGAATGCGATCTCCTGGTTTATCGCATGCAGATCGAACTTACGAGATCTCACTGATAAGGTCTGAAACGATGGTATCTCACGAATCCCCATCATGGCAAGGTATTCTTCATGATTAAGGAGAAACATGCTGGAGGATCTGTACGATATTCCGAATATCTGCAGCAGGATGAGGATCTTAAGGATCTGTCTATATCCGTATACTTCCTCTTCCTGTCATCAAGCGGAATAATATTATCTATGATTTCCATTATCAATGGGATATGCTTCCGCGGCATATCCCAGTATTCTAATTCTGTTAATAATGTTAGATGTTTGTCTGACTATTCTGGAAAAGCGAGACACCCTATTATAATTATCTAATAAAAATAATTGAGGACATGGGCTGTGCAATACATTCAATAGATGAGGTTGTCACCGGCAAGCATTTAATAAAATGATTAAAAAATATTTGTTTCCAATAAGCATAGGATTATCCGACGGTATTATAACAGCATTAATACTCGCATCAGGTGGCATAATAGGAAGCACGCATATAAATTTATATGAGGCATTTAAGATATCCTTTGGTTCATCCTTTGCAGGAACATTTAGCTATTTTATTGCACAGTATGCGGTTTGAATGAGGAATTACATAGAACAGCAGTGCAGCTAAATTTAAAATCAACAGATTATCTTTTAAAGGGGCATTTAGGATCTGGAATATTCATGGAATCACTTATAGGTGCATTGATTGCAGCAGTTTTTGGTTTTCTTGGTGCATTAATACCATTGTCATCGCCATTAATAATAGAAAATAATGTAATAATACCATTGGCATTATCATATATATCGCTTGCAATTCTTGGCCTATTTATAAGCAAAACAACAGCAGGAAGGGCACCATTCTGGATAACAATAATGGTTTTTGTTGGAATAATAGTTACCATAGCAGGTTATTATCTGAAATTAATAGTCTGAACAAAATATTTTTATATTAAATAATAGTATAGTTATTGGGGAGCCATTAAATTGGCTGAGAGGATAGGGATCGACCCATGGAACCTGATCCGGGCAATGCCGGCGGAGGGATATAATGGATTATTATGCAAAGTATTCAGAGCTAAGAAGGGATATTGATAGCCATAGGTGGGGTTATAACGATACATTAATATTAATAACAATGATCTCAACATTTTTTGTCTGGGGTGTTGTTTTAAGCATAGCACCATTAATAACAACATGGCCATTTATACCAAAATATTTTGATGTTTATATAATATTTTCATCGCCTGCGGGTCTTTTATTAGGCAATTTTTTCCTTGGATATATTTCTGACAAATCTGGAAGAAAAAAATTATTTTTATTTACGGTTATTTTAACATCCTTTGGATTAATAGGAATATCATTGCTAAAAAATCCTTATCTTATGATTTTTTTTATTTTTATATCTGAATTCGGCCTTGGCGGCGATGAAACAATATCACTTGCATATTTAAGTGAATTGTTACCGTTGAAGTACCGTGGTGTTGTTTTAATAGAGACCTCAAATGTTGCAAACATATCAATAGTAATAATGGCAGCAATATTTTTATTTATACCATCATCGGTTTACATAGATAAATTTTCATTGTTTACAATAGCAATTTTGGGTTTTATAATATCATTCATTACAAGATTAAAACTAAGTGAAAGCATACGCTGGGACTATTTAAAAAAGCACAATATAAAGGAAAAAATTAAAATAAATTTTAAAAAGATAATTAATTTTATATCATTATCATTTATTGCAATAACAATAGTTGTTGGATTTGCATTTTCAAGCCTTGTTCTCGGCCCATATGAATTTCCTAAATATTCATCATTAATAATATTCGGATCAACAATTGGTGGTACAATAACAGGTATAATAGGCGGTTTTTATATGGGTAAATCAAGAAGAAAGATTGTTTCATTAATAGGATACACGGGAATGTTTATTGTATGGTTAATTGTTTTAATATTTCTTAAATTTATATTATCAAATATATTATATTTAATAATAATGATATCAATAAGCGGTATTTTTGGTGAATTTGGCTGGGCATCAAGGGAAATGCTTGAACCGGAAAACTTTGAAACATCATACCGTGGAATGGGAATAGGAGGTGTAAGAATGGTTGGATATTCAGTTTATATAATATCTGTATTTCTGCTTGCAAACAAAACAATTTATTTTTATTTGTATTATTTGCTTATAATATATTTAATAGGCTTTTTGGGCTCCATAATATATTATATATATGGAAGGGAAACAAAGGATATGAGTGTGATTTAAAATGCTTGGCAAAATAGATATGAATTTTTTTGAGAAATACATAATAAACAGGACCGGCTATGATGATAAAAATGCAATAGTTAAGCCAAAAATGGGTGTTGATGTTGGAATAATAAAAACCGGAGATAAATATATTGCAGTAACAACAGATCCATTATATATAAATCCTGCACTTGGACTAAAAAATGCAGCATGGTTTGCATTGCATATATTATTAAGCGATTTGTATACATCAGGAATAAAAGCAAATTATATGAGCATAGATTTTAATCTTCCAGAAAGCATAAAGGATGATGAATTTAAAATAATATGGGACGAAATAAATAATGAATCATTAAAATACAATTTAAATGTTATAACAGGGCATACAGCAAGATATGAAAACTGCAACTATCCAATGATAGGTGGTGTAACATTAATTGGCATAGGCGATGATTACATAACAACAGAAAATGCGCATGCTGGTGATAAGATAATAATGACAAAAACATGTGCACTGGAGGCATCTGTCCAGCTAGCTTATATTTATGAGGATTATATAATAAAAAATCTTGGTGAAAATGTATTAAAAAATTTAAAAAAAATGTTTTATGATATGTCCTGCATTAATGAGGAGATTTTGGCAATTAATTATGGAATAAAAAATAAAATAACATCAATGCATGACGCAACCGAGGGCGGATTATTAAATGCAATATATGAAATAGGATATGCATCAAACAATGGAATTTTTATAGATAAAAATAAGATAATAATAGATGAAAATGTAAAAAAATTGTGTGATTTATTTAATATAAACCCATTAAGGTCAATAAGTGAGGGGACATTATTAATAACAGTAAAAAATGATTATGCAGACAAATTTTTAAAAATTTTAAATGATAACAATATAAAATCAAGCATAATTGGTGAGGTCAGGAACAAAGATTATGGCATAAAAATCATGGAAAACGATAAATTAACAGATATAATACCAGGAAAGGATGATTTCTGGAAGGCAGTATCATCCATGCATTAATTATTTTTGTGTGTATTATAAATCATACATTTTGGTGGAATTATTCACTGTTTATTATAACTGATTATGGTTATAATTATAATGGTAGAAAAGGATTTTATTATATGAATAATCAAAAGGCAACAAATATAATAAATGCAGTTATGAATTTCTATTATGGTTTAATTGAACATAGATTATTAGATCGTGTACCATATTCTGTGTATTTATAAAGGGTACTTCCTATTGAACATTTCCTTAATCTATCATGGCATTTATAGTATCCGTTCATCTTCCTGAATGCATGCCTGGAATTGAATTCTATTGATTTTAAATAGAATATCTTCATTGCAGAATCCTCATCAGGGAATGATGATACTGTTTTTATCCTTCTTCTTATTTCCCCATTCATTCTTTCTATAATATTTGTTGATTTTAACGAATTCCTTATTCTAGAGGGATAATCATAGAATCTTAATAATTCACCTAACTTTATTTCAGTATTATATATTATATTAGGATACTTATTCTCCCATTTATTTTTCATTTCATTGAATCTTATTATGGCCTCTTCCTTATTATTGCACCTAAACATTTTATTTGCATCATCCATTATTTCTAAATCCTTTTCCTTTACCTTGGATTTCAATCCCTCATATAATGTATGGTGCATAATTGAAAATCACTTCCAGGATATACCAGGATATATATTCATTATTTCCTCATCCAGATTATTTATACCATCTGCTATAAATAATAATGGTTGTTTTAATCCCCTTCTGTACAGATCCTCTAATACATCCTTATAATTATTATGTGATTCCTTAATTGTAAGATAAAATCCTAATATTTCATACTCTCCGGATTCCTTTATTCACAATGCAAATATTACAGGTTCTTTATCTACAGTTTCCCTTCTTAAATAGAAGAATAATCCATCTAACATTACTGCAATATACTTATTATCAAGCCTTCTATTAACAAATTTATTTACCTCCTCCAATGCTAGATCTGTTATCCTTGATACTGATGATGGTGAATACTTATTATTGAATATCTCCTTTAATATAATGGATATTCTTCCTGTTGATATACCATTTGAATACATTGATGTTATTAATTCATCAAGGCTTATGGACTTATTATTGTCTATTATAGCACTATGGAATTTATTATCCCTGTTCCTTGGCACTGATAAATCCTTGATCTCGTCATACCTTGTTTTTAGGTTCCTCTTATAATAACCATTCTTTATTCCGGGATTCTCCTCTAAATATTGATCCTGTTCTATTTTCATAAGTGCTTCTATTTTTTCATTTACTGTCTGTTCTATTAATTTCTCTACATCCGATATGTTTATATTGCCATATTCCATATTTTATTACCTCCTGTTGTTCAAAGAGGTATTTCTCCCTGTTATTTAATGATCATTTCATTATTAACAGGGGGATTTATATTTACACAAAATATGGTACACAACCATTATTAACACAAATATGTTATTATGGTTATGATTATAATATATCATTTTTACATACACCACAGTATAATAAATTACCTTTAACATATGATTTAATAGAATTATTAAGGTCAGATATTGATAATATAGTTTTAAATATGGCAAAAAATAGAAAAATTAAACTTAATGATTTTACATTAACAGATAATGGATATTATCTTATAAAAGAAGAAAAAATAAAGAAATACCTTAAAGAAATAAAACCAATTGAAAATAAAACAAAAAATACAGTAAAAGATTTTACAAAAATATTAACAACAATAACCTAATTTATGCATTAATATCCAATTTTAAAAATCATTATTTAATTATCACTGTTAAATCTTATTTTTACATGTAGCGTGTCCAAACTTTCATAATTTGTTCGACAATTGTCATATTTATTAATTTTAAAAATATTGGTGGGATATGGCAGGAAACCATATCCCACTAATTATGCAGAGGTTGGCTCAAATAGTTACGGAAGATAGGATAAGAAAATATTCTGCATTCCTGATTGTAAAAATTATTGTAATATTGAAAATATATGGGGTATCATACAGGTCATCTAAATACTTCTTCAATAACCATAGAGAATTCATGGAATTATTGAATATAAAGGATATACCAAACTTCAGGACATTATCCTACAGATCTTTAAGGATAGACTGGCATTATATAAATGCAGCAATAATAGATATGATAGATCCTGATAATGACAGTGCTGCAGTAGATTCATCCATTGTTAAGACCTGCAGGGATACAACAGCACAGAGGAGAAGGAAGAATAAGAAATACAAGGATAATGAAAGTTCATGGGGCTACGGCACAATGGGCTATGAGTATGGAAGGAAGGTGCATGCAGCTATTGATACAGATTCATTATCCATACAGGAATGGAAGGTTACCACTGCATCTGTATATGACAAGACTATAGCATTTGAAATGATTGACTCTATAAGGAACTATAATTATATTTTAATGGATGCTGCATATGATTCCTCTGATATATATGATTATATTTTTGAGAATGCACATGCTATCCCTGTAATTGATACCAATAGAAGAAGGGGCATTGTTGAGGATAGATTATCGTATAACAGAAAGCTGGGAATAGAATTAAGGAAAAAGGAATCATCCAGGTATAAGTTGAGGTGAGAGATAGAAAGGACATTTTCCATTCTTAAGGAAATACTTAAAATGGAATATATCTGGTATGTGGGAAACAGGAACTATGACATAGCTATTGGTGAAATAATAGTTGCATACAACTGCATAGTAATTGCCGATAAAATTACAGGAATCTCAGGAAGGAAAATTATGTATATCGTGAGTTAACGTATGTTTGGACGCCCTATTATTTTTATTAAAATTCCTTTCAGGAAAAGTTAAAAGTATTTTTTCATCCTTATTGAGATATTTATTGAGAATCAAATAATTCTCTTTGTTATTTATATTATCCATATAATAAAATATAAAATAATATAATAAATGTTTTTGCATATAAAAGCCTTTTTAAATATACTTTCCATGTATTTATAAGAATTTCACTTTATTTTAAGCATTGCGTTTATAGAGAACATTTTAAAATTCTGAATGAATGCTTAGAATTAAACAGATGTACTTGCTTAATTTACAGCATTTCCTTTCTGAATGCATTCTAGCATTTAATTATCATGGATTTACATTTATTTTAACATATGATAATTTTATTAAATGGAATTATAAACGTTTGATTAACAAAAAAGTTTATATTGAAGAACATATTTACGAATGTGATGGTATTATGATATCAGGTCAGACACCAATATTAATATTAAAGGAAGGTACAGAAAGGCAGCAGGGAAAAAATGCACAGAAGAATAATATAGAGGCCGCAAAGGCAATTGCCGATGCAGTAAGAACCACACTTGGTCCAAAAGGTATGGATAAGATGCTGGTGGATTCTATTGGTGATATAGTAATTTCTAATGACGGTGCAACAATATTGAAGGAAATGGATGTGGATCATCCGACAGCAAAAATGATAGTTGAGGCATCAAAATCACAGGATACTGCTGTTGGAGATGGCACAACAACAGTTGTTGTTCTCGCCGGAGAACTTTTAAAGCAGGCCGAAAGCCTTCTGGACCAGGGGGTTCATTCAACAATAATAGCCGATGGTTACCATCTTGCAGCTGTTGAGGCAAAAAAGGAGCTTGAAGACCTCTCACTTAAGGCAAACAATGATGAAACATTAAAGAAAATCGCAATAACAGCCCTTTCAGGTAAAAATACTGGGGTTTCATCTGACTTCCTTGCAGACCTTGTTGTAAAGGCAATAAACAGTGTTGCAGAGGAAAGGGATGGCAAAATAATGGTAGACACAGCAAATATTAAGGTCGATAAAAAAAGCGGTGGCAGTGCTGCAGACACACAGTTTATAAATGGAATAATAATAGACAAGGAGAAGGTTCATTCAAAAATGCCAGGAATTGTAAAGAATGCCAAAATAGCGCTAATAAATTCCGCTCTGGAAATAAAGAAAACAGAAATAGATGCAAAGGTTCAGATAACAGACCCATCAAAGATTCAGGACTTCCTTGACCAGGAGACTGACACAATGAAGGAGATGGCAGAGAAAATAAAGAAATCAGGGGCAAATGTTGTATTCTGCCAGAAGGGTATAGATGATACAGTGCAGTACTACCTTGCAAAGGATGGCATATACGCAGCAAGAAGGGTAAAGCAGAGTGATATGGAGAAACTTGCAAAGGCAACTGGAGCAAAAATGGTAACAAATCTTGATGATATCACAGAGGATGTCCTTGGAAAGGCAGAAACAGTGGAGGAGAGAAAAATAGGCGACGACAGGATGACATTTGTAACCGGCTGTGTCAATCCAAAGGCAGTAAGCATACTTATAAGGGGAGGCACAGAGCACGTTGTGGATGAAATTGAAAGGGCAATGAATGATGCCATAAGGGTTGTTGCCATCACCAAGGAGGATGGAAAATACCTGCCAGGTGGAGGGGCAATAGAGGCTGAGCTTGCAATGAAGCTTAGAAACTACTCCAACAGCGTAGGTGGCAGGGAGCAGCTGGCCATAGAGGCATTTGCAAAGGCCCTTGAGATAATACCAAGGACACTGGCTGAAAATGCAGGAATGGATCCAATAAACACATTAATATCATTAAAAGCTGAGCATGAAAAGGGGAACAAAACATTTGGAATTGATATGGACAACTCAAAAATAGACGACATGATAAAGCTTGGCGTATATGACACATTCAGGGTAAAGACACATGCAATTGAGAGTGCTGTTGAGGTTGCAACCATGATACTCAGAATAGATGATGTCATAGCCAGCAAGAAATCATCCGCACCATCAAACCCACAGGGCGGAATGGGCGGCGGAATGCCACAGTATTAATTTTTATTTTTCTTTTTTGTCAAAGTTTTTATTGTATTTAGCTATTAATAATAAATTAAGGCGATTTTTATGATGCAGTTTAATGTTAGAAGCAATGAAAGGGATTACGAAACTGATTATGATGTCATCATAATTGGGGCAGGGGCTGCAGGTTACTCCGCAGGAATATACATAAAAAGGTCTGGAATGAGCGTGGCCATACTTGAAAGAGAGGCTGTCCCAGGCGGTAACACCGCACTTTCACCACTTGTGGAAAACTATCTTGGTTTTAAGGCCATAGAGGGGTCAGATCTTGCAGAGGAGTTTAGAAAGCATTATTCAGAATATGGTAAGATAATAACAGAAATAGAGGTAAGGGATATCAAAAAGGAGGGAAACAACTTTGTAATTGAAACAAACAGGGAAACATTCACTGCAAGGGCAGTAATAGTTTCCACAGGAACAACGCACAGAAAAATGAACGTGCCAGGTGAGGAGGAATACTATGGTAAGGGTATTTCATACTGTTCAACCTGTGATGGATATCTTTTTAAGGGCAAGGATGTTGCTGTTATTGGTGGTGGAAATTCTGGAGCAATTTCTGCCCTTTATCTAAATGGCATAGCAAAAAATGTTTCAATAATAGCACATTCAAAGATTAAAAAATGTGAGGATGCATATATTAAAAGCCTGGACGAGAAGAAAATACCATTTATACTGAATGCCGAAACAGAGGAGTTTTTGGGGGATGGAAAAAAACTGACAGGCCTTAGATATAAGGATCTGGTAACAGGTGATGAAAAAACTGTTAACCTCGATGGTGTTTTTATTTATATAGGTGTGATACCCCAGACATCGTTCCTGAAAAATATAGGAGTTAAGCTTGATTCCCATGGATTTATAGTAACAGATGATAAATGCAGGACAAATGTTCCTGGAATATATGCGGCCGGTGATGTTATTGCTGGCAGTGAGGAACAGATTGCAACTGCTGTTGGTGATGGGTCCAGGGCGGCAATAACACTTTATACTGATAAAATGAACAAAAAATTTTAAATCTTTTTTATACTTACATGTTATGAAAAGGGATATATTATCTGTTATGGACATGAAGGATGATCTTGAGGATATTATTTTGTTATCAATAAAATTGAAAAGGGATAGGAGCATCAAATTTTCAGAGAAAAAAATTCTTGGCATGATTTTTGAAAAACCGAGCACAAGGACAAGAATATCCCTTGAATCTGCCATGGTGCAGCTTAATGGAACTGCAATATATCTAAGCCCAAAGGAGATGCATCTTGGTGATGGAGAGACAATAGAGGATACGGCGAGGGTTATGTCCAGATTTTTGGATATAATCTCTTACAGGGCATACAGTCATGATATGGTTGTTGAACTTGCCAGATATTCAAGGGTGCCTGTTTTAAATGCACTTGACAATCTGGAGCACCCCATGCAGATTGTTGCTGATTTTATGACAGTATATGAAAAGAAATCAAAGTTATCAGGATTGAAACTGGCATATATAGGTGATGGGAATAACATGGCAAATTCCCTGCTTCTTGGTGCATCCATACTTGGCATGGATATCTCCATAGCATGCCCAGAAAATCACGAGCCTGATAAAGAAATAATAAGATCTGCAAGGGAGATGGCCTTAAAGACAGGTTCCAGAATTGAGATAGTAAGGGAGCCAAGAACAGCAATAGATTCGGCTGATATTGTATACACTGATGTATGGGTATCCATGGGCGAGGAATCGGAAAGGGCCGAGAGGGAAAAATTATTCAGGCCGTATCAGGTAAATTCAGAATTAACAGATTTTGCCGATAAAAATTTTATATTCATGCACTGCCTTCCAGCGCACAGGGGGCTTGAGGTAACAGATGATGTAATCGACGGCATACATAGCGTTGTATTTGATGAGGCAGAAAACAGGCTATACAGTGAAAAGGGAATTATATATAAGGTTCTTTCATAAATAATTTTTTAGGATTTTTTAAAATAAATTGATCCATATTTGATTATATTTTAATCCATATAATTCTATATTTTAATGTTTAAAGTTTCATATATTCAATTAATTTTATAAATTAATTTAACATAATAGTTATAATGATTGAGATTTCAAAAATTATGGAAAAACTTGGTGTAAATGATTATGAACTTTATGGAAAATACATAGCAAAGCTGCCAGTTGATGTAAAAAAATATGGTGAGAAAAGGGGTAAATTGATTTTAATGACTGCAATGACACCAACACCGGCAGGAGAGGGGAAAACAACAACTGCCATAGGTCTTGGTCAGGCCATGACAAGACTGGGTTTTAATGCCGGCATAGCAATAAGGGAGCCATCACTTGGACCATGCTTTGGTGTTAAGGGTGGTGCAACTGGCGGTGGAAAATCAACTGTTGAACCCTCAGATAGAATAAATTTAATATTTACAGGAGATTTTCCTGCAATTGCTGCAGCTCATAATTTGCTCTCGGCCATGATAAATAATCATATCTCCCATGGAAATGGTCTTGGTATTGATCCTAAAAGGGTTGTTTTTCCAAGGACTGTGGATATGGATGACAGATCATTAAGATCCATAATTGTTGGCATTGGAGATAGGAATAATGGCACAATGATGAATGATTCCTTTGTGATAACTGCCGCATCAGAGATCATGGCAATAGTTGCACTATCAAAGGATTATAATGATTTAAAGGAAAGGCTTGGAAATATTCTTATTGGTTATACATATAAAAATGGGCCGGTATTCGCCAGGGATATTAGGGCTGCGGGTGCAATGGCGGCACTTCTTGTGGATGCATTAAAACCAAATATGGCGCAGACAGCTGAAGGAACGCCGGCAATAATACATACCGGTCCTTTTGGAAACATAGCGCATGGGACATCAAGCCTGCTGGGTGATCTTATTGGATTGAAAATTTTCGATTATACAGTAACTGAGGCGGGATTTGGATCAGATCTCGGTTTTGAGAAGTTTATGAATATATTTACAAGGGAAAGCAAAATCATACCAGATTCTGTTGTTATTGTTGCGACTTTACGGGCAATGAAATTCCATGGCGGGGCACATAATATCGATTATGAAAATATTAATGCCATAAAAATAGGATTTCAAAATTTAATCAGGCATGTGAATATAGTCAAAAGCTTCGGACTTATTCCTGTTGTTGCAATCAACAGGC
Source organism: Acidiplasma sp. (assembly GCF_038728925.1). NCBI lineage: Archaea > Methanobacteriati > Thermoplasmatota > Thermoplasmata > Thermoplasmatales > Ferroplasmaceae > Acidiplasma > Acidiplasma sp. The sequence continues at coordinate 40,420 of NZ_JAVYSZ010000006.1, read as the reverse complement.
ACAAAAATGATACAGATGAGGAGATAAAAACAGTTAAGGACCTGTTAATGGAAAATAATATAGAATATGCCATTTCAGATGTCTATTTAAGGGGCGGTGATGGTGGAATAGAACTTGCAAGGGCCGTAATTAAAAATATAGAAGAAAATTCTAATAAAAAAATATCATACACATATGAATTAAATGAAACGCCCAGGGAAAAAATAGAAAGAATTGCAAGGAAGGTTTATGGTGCCTCCAGTGTTAATTTTTCAGATGAGGCAGAAAAAGACCTGAAAATAATTGAAAAGTATCAATTTAATGACTTTTACATATGCATGGCCAAAACACAGTCCTCAATTTCAGATAACCCTGCACTTTTAAACAGCCCAGAAAATTTCGATATAAATATTAGAAAAATTTTAATTAATTCCGGGTCAAGATTTTTAATACCGGTGCTTGGAAATATAATGACAATGCCAGGCCTTCCTAAAAAACCTGCAGCGGAAAATATAGACATAGATGGAAATGGAAATATTATTGGTTTAAAATAAATTTCATCAGTATATAAAAATAATATATAATTTATAAACGTTATTTTTTCAAAGAATATTTATTTAACAAAACGATAATTAGCCATGATTACCTTTGATGATGTTAAAAATGCTGAGAAAATTATTGATGGAAGGCTGCATAGAACACCACTGGTTCATTCAAAAACCTTTAGTGATATGTTTAATGCAGATGTATATTTTAAAATGGAGATTTTTCAGAAGACAGGGTCCTTTAAATCCCGGGGAGCCTTTGTAAAGTTTGCATACTTAACAGAGGAGGAAAAGAAAAATGGCGTGATAACAGCCAGTGCCGGGAACCATGCACAGGGCGTTGCATTCGCTGCAAATGCCTATAATGTAAGGGCCACAATAGTAATGCCGGAGTTTACAACACCGGCCAAAATAAACGCAGTTGAATCATACGGTGGCCATGTAATACTTAAGGGATCAAGCTATGATGAGGCGCATGATTATGCTGTTAACCTTGGAGTTGAAAAGGGGATGACATTCATAGAGGCTTACAATGATGAGAAGGTTATTTCAGGCCAGGCAACAATAGGCAAGGAGATAATGGATGATTTAAATCCTGATGTAATTATAGTACCAATAGGTGGGGGCGGCCTTATTTCAGGAATATCGTTTGCAGCCAAATCTATGAATCCAAATGTAAGGGTAATAGGGGTTGAGTCTGAAAAGGCAGACTCCATGGTAAAATCACTAAAGGAGGGCAGAATAGTTTCCTACACAAGCAATGATACAATTGCTGATGGCATAGCTGTAAAGTATCCCGGGAATATCACATTTGAGATGGTTAAGAAATACGTTGATAATGTTGTTACAGTGAATGATGAGGATATAGCATATGCACTTTTTAAATTGCTTGAAAGGGAAAAGGTTCTTACCGAACCCTCAGGTGCAGTGGGGCTTGCCGCATTGCTTGAAAACAAAATTGATGTTAAAAATAAGAAGGTGGCCATTGTTTTATCCGGCGGAAATATAAACTTCCTGTTACTCTCAAATATCATTTACCGCGCACTTGAAAGGGAGGATAAATTGATCAGGCTTGAATTTAAGCTTCCAGACCATCCTGGAATAATGATAAAGATAGTTAATGCAATTTCCAGCGTTGGTGCAAATATATACCATGCTGAGGTTGATAATCTTAAAAAAAATACACCAATAGGATATCAGAACCTTTTATTTACAGTAAATATTGTGGATAAAAAAAGGATTAATGAACTTCTGGAAAAGTTAAATAAACTTGGCTTTGAATATAATATTGTAAATTAATTTATATTGTATAATACCATTTATAAACACCCCTGGCCTGAATATATCCACCAAGAATATTGCTCTGATAAACACCGTATACGAGAACATATGAACCAGTTGCAGGAGCAGTGCCATTATAAAATACATCTATGGTGTTTCCGTAGTCATTAACTGTCATAAATGTCTTATTATTCACCGTTATTAATCCCGTAATATTTCCATATATATAATATGATTTTCCGTTATGCATTGAAGATTCTGAGGTGTTTAATGCCAGCGGTATTATACCATATGAAACAAGAATTATAATTATCAATATTGCAATATATATTATTTTTCTTGATGTTCTTTTTTTCATGCAATCTTTAAATAAATATCCATATATTAAATTAATGTATTATGGAAAATTCATTAATATTATCATATTTTTCAGGCGTTTCAACTGTCCTATCTATAACAGCTCCTGGAATTTTATGTGCATATTTCATTAATTCCCTAATTTTATCCTCATCGCCGCATATCAACGATTCAACGCTTCCATCATCAAGATTTTTAACCCAACCATAGAGACCAAGTGATATTGCCTTTGCTCTTATATGGGCCCTGAAACCTATGCCCTGAACATTTCCATAAAAAATGACATGAATGCAATTCATAAATAATAATAGTAAATAAAAATAAATATTTTACACTAAATTTATATAAAAATTTTTTTTAGTTTTCCTTAACTGCCTTGTCCTCGACCTTTGTTTTGGCCGTTGATACTTTTGGCATTATTTTACCACTGCTGTAAAGGTATGCATATAATAACATCAGCAGAAGATAGAATATTCCTCCAAGTATGCTCAAATAGAAATTAAATGCAAGCATTGAATTGGGAGAGGCAAATGCATTAACAGGAAATGCCCCGCCTGCTATCTTTGTTACAGGTAATTCAAGGGATAGCATTGCAAAGGTCATTAATGTAAACCACAGTGGCTTATATGAAGCATACTCTGTCGTTGATTTCATCATATACATTACCGGTATTATTAATGTAAGTATTATTGGCACTGCAAGATATGCAGCCACTGAAACCTTATCTATATGTGCAATTTCCAGGTATGCATATGAATCGAGTATTAAACCGATAATTATTGTTGCTAATGGTACATAGCTTGTGTTTTTAACTGTCCTGTAAAAGACCTGCGACATGCCAAATGAGATGAATAGGGCGCCTATAAGGAATACCCAATAAACACCACTGCCAAGTATTGGTAAATAATTTATGTATGATGCATCGAGTGGTTTTAATACCAGATGTATGCCAAGGCCTGTCATTAATATTGCTATGGCAGTAACGAAACCAACAACCATCAAAAACGTTGTAACTGCATAGAACATGTACAGTGGTTTGCTGTCAACCTTCTTCCATATGAACTCAGCGTATATTATTGAAGCATTTCTAAGCACCAGTAAAAGAACGAACAGACCAACCACAGGTATGAACAGGTATGATGCTATTGGTGTAAGACTTGAATATATTAATTCTAACTCAACAACAAAGAACACTATCATTGTACCTGTAATTTCCCAGATTGGCACTATATGCTTTAACACGTTTTCCTTTGTTTTTTCATAGTTTATAAATATCGGGAATATTGCAATAAATTCTGATCCAAGGAACGCAAACATTGCAGCCAGAACCAGCTTAATGAATACCCCATCAGCATTCAAAAAAAATGAAGACATTTTATCTCATCCCCGCTTTTATTCCACTTATATTTTTCTTTTCCTCCTCTATTCCAAGATCCTGCTCAGCCTTTTTGAGATCATCCTCGATGTTGCTCAGTTTTAATACCTTTGCGTTAAAGTAGAATGTAAATGGTATTATTATGGCGTAAAACAGTATCACACCGACACCTATATACCATACTGCAGGTGAGTAGGATGCAGCCTGTGATAATGACATAACACCGTAGTACATATGGCCATTAACAAGTATTCCGCCTGGGGTTGGTGATTTTATAACGTATGGTACCCTGCCCACTTCAGCTGTCCACCAGCCATCCTCCATTGTAAACATACCAAGGGCGCCAAGGACAATAAATGAGTAAAGCACCCATTTCATGTTATAAACATTCTTTTTTAATGCCCTGAGTATCAGGAATACAAGCCAGAAGAAGCCCATTAGGACGCCAAAGCCGACCATCAGGTCAAGGAGATCATGCACGAATGATGGTGCCCATACGCTTGATGGATATGATGACAGACCCGGTATTGCGCCATGGCCAAGTGTCGTCGGATATGCAAGGAGTGACTGCGCCAGTGGTAATTTTAGATAATCTGCGGCATGACCGTTTATAATTATGCCGAATATATATTCGGGTGCACCGTATGTTACAGGATGCATGTCAAGCTCAAGTGATGCATATTTTAATGGTTCAAGGGCAAGAAGCGTTGATAATTCAAGTGATCCACTTATACCTATGAGTATAATATCTATTATGCCTATCACAGAAAGAATATTCATGGCGTTCTTGTCTATAATCTTTTCATCATCGTTTTTGGCCTTAAGATATTTGTATGCAAAGTAAGCAAGCAATGCCATTGCCCCCGCAAAATACATTGTGGTAAACATATGGAATAGCTGTGCCCCTGTTGATGGCTCATAGAATACCTTTAACGGGTTAACATCCTTAATTACACCATATTGCAGATAATACGGAATATTGAATGAACCTGTTGGTGTGTTCATCCATGCATTAACGTTTGTTATTAGCCATGCTGAGCCGCCTGTTCCTATAAGGACTCCCCAGCTGACAAGCCAGTGGTTCCAGCGGTTTTTAAAGTTGTCCCAAAAATAAACATATATCATTAATGTTATAGACTCTACTAGGAATGCAAAAACCTCTGCATAAAAGCTTGACATTGCAACAGCGCCAACGACCTCCATGAATTTGGGCCAGAACAGGAAGAGTTCAACGGCCATAAATACTCCCGAGGCGGTACCGACTGCAAAATTAATTACAAGTGCTATGGTGAGTTTATGTGCAAGGACCTCATAATGTTTATTTTTATATTTTAGTGCAATAAATTCAGATATTGTAATGAGCAGTGCCATTGCCAGTGTGATTGCCACCAACAATATATGCGCACTAACCGTGTATGCAAATATAGACGCATCCCAATTTATATACGAAATTGCCATATTAATCAAGAAAATAATTTTTGAACATTATATATCCGTTATTACTAACATATAAACTTTTTGTAAATGTAATTACTTTTAATATTGTTGACGCAAAAAAATAAAGGATTTTGATTTATAATAGATATTATGTGTTTATCACCTTTGCTTTGTCGCTAATACATATTAAATTGAATGTATTAGTTATAAAAATATTGTAATTTAATAAATTTTTTCATAAAACTAAAATCATATGACATCTAATATTTGCTTATTATTGTTATCACATCCTCATCATTAACCCTATAATCAAGGCCAACCTTTGCCTCTATTTTCCTTGATGGACCTGTGATAATTGCATATCTAAAATTTTCCAGCATTTCCCTGCTAATTTTACGGCATACGTCCCTTACAGTTGATCCTGAATTTAATATCATGGGACGCTCATAGTCAACGATTCCTGCCTTGTTCCTCATGTAAACCCTGACAAAATCAAGTGATTTGTATATTCTTTCCTTCAATTTTTCAATGTTATACATTGTTGCGGCCGAAACCTCAAGATAGTCTCCAAATTTTTCTATCTTATTCCTTAAGGTATTTTCATCGTGTGGCATATCCACCTTATTTACTACCATGATTGACTTAATATACACAATATTGCCCTTGAAAAAATCTATTAAATCATCAATGTCCACATTCTCCCTTATGTATATATCCCCATTTACGATCTTGAATTCCTTTGCTATGTCCCTTATGTCATCCACAGAAATGTCAACAAACTTTGGTTTATGTATTCTTAATCCCCCATAATTTGATTTTTTTAATGATATATCCTTTTTCCTTTTGTTTAATACTATTCCAGACTTGTACAGCTCATTTATTATCCTGTCAAGGCCCTTTGCCTCAATATCTGTTACAAGGACAATTAAATCCGCATTCCTGGCAGTGCTTATAATCTCACGGCCCCTGCCCGCTCCGAGTGCGGCATTGTCTATTATTCCCGGCAGATCCAGTATCTGTATCTGTGCGCCGTTATAGTTTAATGTTCCGGGAATTACATTTAATGTTGTGAATGCAAAGTTACCAACGGTGCTTTTTTTATTTGTCAGTGCATTTAATATTGAACTTTTTCCAACGTTTGGGTATCCAACAAGCGCAACTGTTGCATCACCACTTTTTGGAACTGAAAAACCGTATCCGGAGGATTTTTTATGTGATTCCTGTTCAAGTTCCAGTTTTGATATTCTCGCCTTTAATATGCCTATATGCTTTTCTGTGGCCTTATTTTTTTGTGTTTTTTTAATTTCGTCTTCTATTTCCTTAATTCTTTCCTCTATGGTCATGATATCACTGTAAGCTCATACAAGAATATTGATTCAAATTCAAAATCCATGGACGCAATTTTTTTAAAATTATACCTATTATTATAATTTTTAATTAACAGGTTTATGTCGGTTAAATCTGATAATACAATGTAAATGTTTCCATGCTTTTCAAGATATTTCCATGCATCATTGAGAAATCTTGAAATAACCTTAAAGCCATCAGAACCACCAGACCACTGTGGGCTTTCTCCCTCCACTGGCAAATATGGTGGGTTAAAAATTATTGTATTATATTTCCCATTTACATTTTCAAAAAGATCTGACTCAATAACATTGATTCTTACATTGTTTTTTTCTGCATTGTGCTTAATTAATTTTATGGCGTCTTCAGATATGTCCGTTGCGGTAACAATTTTACCAAGGGATGCAAAATAAATTGATATTATGCCTGACCCAGCGCCTATTTCCAGCATTCTGGCGCCGGGATTTGCATGATCCATTACCATGTATGAATCCTCTGCAGGTCTATAAACTGAATCTGAATAATCCATGTCAAGCATATCCATAATAATATTAAATTAATATTTATATTTATTAATTTTAACCCGAAATAACATGGGAGGTCCCATTTTCCTTGACAACCTCATATGAATTATCGGCAACAGAGGTTAGCTCACTGTGATGTGTGATAATTATCATCTGCGGTATGTTGGTTTCACCCTTAAGTGAGTACTGTATTATATCCTTTAAGTTGTTTCTTCTGTCCTCATCAAGAAAATTTGTGGGCTCGTCCATGATAACAGTGCTGATTCTATCAAGGACATACTCCGCCACAGAAAGCCTTAGTGCTATTGCAAGGGCGGTTTTTTCACCACCAGACAGTGATTCCAGTGTTTGTTCCATTGAATTCTGTGATACCTTTATATTAAAGTTTTCATCTATGCTTATATCGTCAAAATCCAGATTAAATGACATTAAATATTTTCTTGTTAAATTTGTAATTGATGCTGAGGCATCCTTTCTTATAAGGGCCTGGATTCCATTAACATCAAATGCCCCTCTTATTTTTTCAAGGTTAACAATTGCAGATCTTATTTTTTTAAGCCTTTCATAATCTCCTGAATATTTTTTTATTTCTAAATTATAATGATCTTTTTGCAAATTATTTGTATCCATTTTTGCAATTGCAAGATTTATTTTCCCTGAAAGTTCATCGTATTCAGCCCTTAACTCCGCATATTTATTTTCATCATTCTCAAGCAACCTTATTCGATCATTCTGATCTTTTAGATCTCTTATTATTTTGTTAAGGTCTTCCTCCATTGATTCCATATTCTGCTTATACATGTCTATTTTGGCCCTAATGGCCGATTCAAGTTTCTCATCGTCCATCAACTTTTTTAGTCTGGACTGAAGATCATATGTATTATTATAAACATTATAATCGGGAACAAAATTTAATTTACCCTCAATGTCTGATAGGTTTTTTATTATTTCATTAACCTCATTGTTATAATTATTAAATTCTTTATTTAGCTCATTTATGTCCATTGATTCCAAAAATCCCTTTAACCGGTTATATTCCTCCTCAGCCCTTTCACCGGCATTTATATCAGCCTCAAGGGCTTTTACCTCAGCCTCCAGCTGTTTATATGCATCGTACTGGGGTTTAAAAGCCTCCATTTCCCCTGTTAATTTATCCCTCTCTGAGGTCATAACAGAGATATCATGGAGCAATGCCGGTATTGCAGATGCATCGGCAGAGTTTAATGTATCATGCACTGTCTTTAGCCTTTTTAATTCATTATCTATCTCCTGGTTTCTTTCAACCAGTTTATTAAGCCTTTGAAAATTTTCACTTCTTTTTAAATTATATTCATTTAAAATATTTTTAATATGGTCATCTGTTAATTTTGACCCGCATAGGGGGCATACGCTTTTTCCCTGCAGGGTATTTATGTTTTGCTGCAATTCAATATTATCCCTATTTAATGATGCAACATCCTTTTTAATGGATATTTTCTCACGTTCAAGGTCTTCCATGTGGTTTCCTATTCTTAATTTTTCCTCCTCAATATTATCTGTATTTATGTTTCCCAGCCTGGCCTTTAGACTGTTAAGCTGAATTACCATGGATTTTTGCTGGTTCTTTATCTGTTCAATACGGTAAAGCATGTGCTCATATTCCCTAAAATTTACCTCATTTTGGGCCATCAGGGATTTTTTCTCATCCAGAAGTTTTTTGTTTCTTTCATATATTTTATGGCGCTGCTCAACAGCCTTTAAATTCTCCATATTTTTATTATATGTTTCAATTTTTGATGATATGTCAGATATGCTCTTTTGAAGTTTCTCCAAATCCCTTTTTTTAATAAAATATTCGTCCATAATTTTCCTCATGGAATAATATGGATTTTCCTCTATTTTTTTAATTTCCATGCTTAAATTGGCAGATTCAGATAGTTGATTGTTGAGTTTATTTATATCATTTTTAATTCTTTCAATGCTATTTTCAATGTCTGCCCTTCTTTTTTCATAAAACTTTATATTTTCCCTTAAACCATTTAACTCTTTTATATTTTTATCAAGACCATTGAGTTCTTCCTTTAAAGCCAGTTCGGTATTTTTCATTTCTTCAAGTTCCCTTGCTATATTCTGATTTTCATTTTCAAGATTTTTTATATTTTCTTTATATGTATCAATTTTTAATTCTGATGATAAATATTGTTCAGATTCTGATCTTAACATACCAATAATTTTTCCTATCTTATCGGCATTTTTTGACAATAATGTTAGGCCAATTATATCACTAAATACCTGCTTTCTCTCCTTTGGGGTTCCGGAGATCAGTGAATCCATCTGGCCCTGTTCAACAAAAACAGAATTTTTAAAAACATCCTTTGACACATTTAATATTTTTGAAATTTCAGATGTTACACCCTCATATGTTTCAGCTATTAACAATCCATTTTTTTTGGCATATGAAAGCCTTTCCAAATTTTTTGAACCCTTTATGCCAAGTGACCTAAAAATTTCATATTCATCATTGTTGATTCTAAATGTTATGGTTACCTCTGCGTTTTTTTTACCCTTTTTAATCATCTCTATGTTTTTTTCATTGTTTCTGGAGTCTGAAAAAAGTGCAAATTTCATGGCATCGAGTATGCTTGTCTTCCCCGCGCCGTTTTTGCCCGTAATAATATTTATCCCGGGGTCAAAGTTAATTTCACTATCCTCGTGAGATAAAAAATTTTTTAAATGAATTGATTCAATTATCATTGCCTATCCCCATTATATCCTTTATAAGTTTATATGCAGAATCCACATCCTCATTTTTGATCGTTTCAAATATTTTATCAGCAAGTTCAGCGGTATTTTTATCATTAAAATATGCATTAAAATAATCAAGAAGTTTGCTCATGTTTGGTTTTTCAACTATTTTTTTAATTTCCTTCTCAAAAAGTGGACCACGAACTATTATATCATTAATAGCCTTTATCTGTTTCCTGACAAGGTCTCTATCGCCTGAACCATGTATTGTGAGTGTTATCAGCGGCTTTTTGTCATTATCCCTTTTTTGATTAACTATGGATTTTAGATCATTTTGAAAATTAATGAAATCTGAATCTATTATATTCTGATATCTTGTTGATTTAAGCTTAATTTGCTGGACGCTTACATTTCCAGATGTAATTTCAACAAGATTTACCGACTTTTTATATTTTAGATAATGTTTTATTTCACTTGTGCTGTTTAAATCTGTGGAACCTGCATATGAGAAAACAGGATATCTATCATCGATTAAATTTGAATCGTGTATATGCCCAAATGCAAGGTATTTATAATTCTGGGGAAGCTGTGATGAATCCACCTCGCAGGCCTCTGATATGAAATATGGATAAACGCCCTGGTGGGACATTAATATTGAATTTTTATATTCTCCTGCAGCAACATTACCTTTTTTATACTCCTCCTCAATAAGATTTTTTCTTAATCCCTTCATATTGGAAAGGCCGGATATTAAGATGTCCTCGCCTGAATAGTTTACCTTTATATTTTCTATTGAATTTATACCAAGTAATTTAACGCCAAGAAAGTCAAAAATCCTTGAGGCAATCTCATCGGTCCTTTTCGGGCGGTCGTGGTCTCCCATTATAAGGTACATAATCTTACCATTGTTATATAATTTCAGTGCTGCCTTTTTAAATTCATTAAGTGCCCTGTTTGATGGCGACCATGTGTCAAAAAGATCACCGGTATGGACAAAAAAATCCACATGCTCATTTAGCCCTATATCTATTGCCTCATTAAATGATTCATAAAAATCATTCTCGCGTTCATCCATCATATATTCCTTATAACCTAGATGCGTATCAGATAAATGCAAAAATGTGGCCATTAAAAATCACCAAGGAGATTTTTATTTTTCTTTTTTATCTCATCAGGATTATTCATTTTTCTGACCTCATCGCGTGCCTCCTTTAGCAATGATATAATGTCTATGTCGGATCCTCCCGGCTTTGTTTCCCTATCCCTGACCTTTATAATTACAGGCATTTTAACTATTTCACCGACAATAATGGCCTCACCTGTATCTAGTGAGGGCAGATCCTCCATTAATGATTCTGTTATATTTTCACTGCTTTGAAGTATTGCGTTCTGGTCTATTGGATTTGTAACCCTCAATATAATCTGCGAATTACACTGGCTTAAAACATCAGCGTCTATTTTTCCAGGCCTCTGGGTTATTACTGTTAAAAATATTCCAAATTTTCTACCCTCTGCGGCTATTTTTTTGATCATCCCTGCTATGTTGCTATTTACCCTTGGCGGCACAAAGTTATGGGCCTCCTCAACAAAGATAAAAACAGGATATTTAAATTCAGATGATATTTTGGAATCATAAATTTCACTTAAAATCCTGAATGAAAAATAATTTGCAAGGTACTGATCCATGCCCGAGAGATCGAGCACGGACATCTTTCCGGGGCCCAGATAATCCTTTATGCCTGTTGTGTAATCCGAAAATATTTCCCTTATTTTCTCGAGAAAAACCAGCCTCCCCTTAATTTTTCTGTAATCATCCTGTGGGAGCTTCTCGGCCGTATTCATAAAATCGTTTAAATCCTTTTTGCCCTTCATTGCCTTTAGAATATCATCGATTAATGGTGACATCTGTGTGTAATTATCCTTAATTCCCATAATACCCTTAATATCATCGGCTGTAAGGTCCTGAAACCTGATTGTAAATTCCTTTATAATTCCGATATCATCCCTTGAATATCTACCGGTGCTCAGCGGCGTTCGAAATACATCAATATTATCAGAGTAAATTTTTCCATCCCTGTCTTTTTTCATGAAAACATAATCGGCATGTGGGTCCAGAACTATTATTGATGCCCCCTTCTTTAAGAGTTCCTCCATAATAACAGATGCGGTATGGCTCTTGCCCGCACCGGTCTGTGCCAGAATTGCGAGATGACGCCTCATTCCCTTTATATTTATTGATACGGGCACACCAGTATCTGGCAGGTTGCCAATGTATAAAGACTCTTCATCTGGAAATGAGAATAACTTTTTTAAAATGCCTGATGATAGTTTATATACCTTTAATCCCGGGGTTATTATTTCCCTAGATTGAACAAGATTGTCATTTTCAAGCCGGCCAAGAACATTGACATAACTCATGTTTGTTGAATCGTTTATTTTATTTTCAGTATACCTCTTTATGCTTTCGTAATCAATTGATTCGTCCATTAAATCGCTTTTCGAAACAATATCCTCTATTCTTCCTATAACGATGCTTCCGTTTATGTTAAGACCAACGTACTCCCACTTTTTAATATCTGCATTTTCAGATATGACAAACTGGAAGTGTCCTGATGAATTTTTACCGGCTGTAAAGCCTATTTCATACTCTAAGTCTTGCACGCCTTTCACCCCTGCTTTCATAAAATGTTATGCCTGTAATTTTTTCAAATGTTTTCATATAAAGATTTTCCATTTCATCACTTCTAAATTTTACCCTCTTATCAACATCATAAAGCCATATATTATATACCTTATATGAGGTATAACCATAAAATATTAGTTCAAGAATTTTTTGATCAAGATTATACGGGCTGGCATTTTTTGTTTCCATCATTAATTCCTGTGATACGATCTGAACCTTCATTGGCAGGTCATCTGCCCTTGGAAGAACATCAAATGAAATATAATTAACATCTGTTCCAGAAAAATTTTGCCTGTATATCAATGGTGTGGTATAGCCGGTTCTATGCGCCAGGGATTTTATAATTAAATGGTCATTTGTATATTCCTTTTTAGCCTTTTTCACAATTTCATCCGGGTACATGCCTGGCTTAAGGTTCTCAAGCAGGAATTCCTTAAATGATTGTGAATAATTGCTTTTGGATATAAATATTAACCTAACATTGTTTTTAAAGGCCATTTGCAGCATTTTTTTAAGATTTTTAAAATAAATATCCATAAAATTATCATAATTTTCTATATCAAGTCCCTCATTTAAATGCGATATGCGCCCCTTAAATGAGCCGTCAATAAATATATATTCAGGTTTTTCAGTTTCAAGCAACTTTATTATGGATAAATGTTCCGAGTTTTCCATCAAAAGTATTGTAAAATTTCTTAACTTTAATGGATCAACGTAAACAGTGTCCATAAAAAAATCCTTGGTAAATTTTTCACCGTATATTGTGTATGCCCTTATTATAATTATGCTCTTTCCGTTGTATAGTGTCCTTACAAACTCTGAGCTGTCAGTTGCAGCCACATCAGCATTAATATTTCCCTTAAAATTAAAGTCAATAAAATTTTTATCAAAAACCTCCTGGTAAAGTCTGTAAAATTCTGAATTCTTTTCAAGGTCCAGTGATTTTATAATATTGTTTTTATTTTTATTTAAGAATTCCAGGAAATCTGAATATGTATCCATTGGATTACATTAAACGCAAATTTAACATAAACTTTTGCATACTTTTATTATTCCTGTGGATATTATTCAGCCTTTTATCCATAATCATATTTATTAAGAATTAATAATTTTAAAAATCAGGTGAAAAATTATATAAAATCATTTTTTAAAAAAATTCATATAATGATTAAAAATAATCTATTGTATTGAATTTGTAATATTTGATTGCTGGTGAATTATGTTTCCGACTATGAAGGTTCAAAATGAAAGGTTGCAGGGCGTTGTTGCAACTGTTAAAGAGCACATAAACTATTATGAGGCTGTGGTAAATCCTGTCAGTATAAAATTTTATTTCTTTGACAGCGACAATCCTGATTTTGACCGGCAATTTGATGAATTAAGAAAAAAAATAGTTCCTGAGGGTTTTATACCGTTTGTTGTTAAGGATGCGGAGCATTATGTTGAAGTTTCCATAAGACCGGATGAAAAATATAAAAGCAATAATGTAAATGTAATACTGCTCATATTAACACTGGCCTCAACCATTTATGTTGGTTCTATATATGCCAGAAGCTTTGTAAGGCCCGGGACATATGCTGAACTATACAGTCTATGGTATGGATTTATCTTTTTTTCACTTCCATTAATGCTGATACTGGGCATACACGAAACAGCACATTATGTTGTGGCACGCAGATATAAGGTTAACGCATCATTACCGTTTTTTATTCCATTTCCATATGAGATAGGAACTTTTGGTGCATTTGTATCATTAAGGGACCCGATGCCAAACCGAAAGGCCATGGCAGAGATAGGAGCTGCCGGTCCAATAGCAGGGTTTCTTGTTGCGTTACCCCTGCTCTTCCTTGCACAGTATCTTGAGAAAATATACAGGCCAGTTGGCCATTACATACCGTTCATATTAAATTATCCGTTAATATACAGGCTTTTCGGCATTGTTGAACCCATAAATAAACCTTTATTCCCAATGGTTTTTGCAGTTTGGGTTGGCATGTTTGCGACAGCCCTAAATCTTATACCGACAGGCCAGCTTGATGGTGGCCATATAGCAAGAGGGATTCTTGGTAAAAAAGCGTATATTGTTAGCTACCTTTTTCTTGGATTTTTATTTTATCTGACCATAGCCTATGACTATCTTGGCTGGCTTTTCCTTGCATTATTTGTAATCTTTATGGGCCTTGTGCATCCACCTGCATTAAATGATTATGAAAAAATCAGGCCTCTGGATATTGCAATAGGTATATTTTCACTTGTAATGTTTATACTCACATTTACAGCACTGCCAATAAAACCACCATAATAGTATAATTTTTAAATAATGGAAAGGTATAATGGTTTTATGGGCTTGTAGTCCAGTGGCTATGACGTCTCCCTCACACGGAGAAGATCGCCGGTTCGAATCCGGCCAGGCCCATGCTTTTATACTGATACATCTAATAAAGATGTCTCAGATGAATAATTCACATATGTTTTTTCTGAAGAAGTTTCATTTATAGGGAATAGTAATGAAAAATCAGTAATTAGTGAGGAATTTGAATTGTGAATAAAATTATTATCTAAAACTGCCATTCCAGATACTAAAAATAAGGCAACAAGGAAGACTGTTAAAAATTTTTTAATTTTAAATTGTTAAACATTAATTATCCCCTATATTTTTTATTTTTTTATCTTCCTTCCATCCGAGATAGTACATTGCAATGCCAAATACAATCATTACGCCAAAAAATAGAAGCCCGAGCATTCCATTGAAATTGTTGAGGCTCAAGTTATGCTGGTACATTGATATCTGGCTGGCAGAAGTGGCTTGCTTAAGTGCGGAAGAATAAGAAACATAGCCGGAATAATAAGCCATTGCTGTGACCAAAAATCCTGCAAGGCCAAGAAAAGCCATTGCAAAGCCTGCAGATTTAAAGCCACCAGCGTAACCTGCTATGCCGATAAGTATAACGAATATGCCTATCATTGCAAAGATAAATGCATCCATTTTATCTCAACCCTGTATTTATGATATTATCTTGGTTGTATTTAAATCTTTCATCAATTAGATGCTTATAATATTTTTTCAACGCGATAGAACTATCTGATAAATTACTATCATTTTCAAGGGCTATGCCCTCCTACTGGATTGCAAGTGCCTCCAACATGCTTTAATCTATTTTAGGATTTTTTTCAAGAATTAATTCGTATTTTTGACCTTTTTAATAAACGCTGTAAAAATGAATCCAAATATCACAAAAACAACACCTATTAAATATATATAGTTATATGCTGTTGCATCAGGGAATCCATGTTTTATGGCAACCAAAATACCGTTCACATCTACTTCGCCAACAACCACGGGTACTGTATACATTGTTTCAAGAACGCCGCCAACGGCAGGTGCTATTGACATACCTATATCCCTGAATACTGTATTTATTCCTGTGGCCTCACCGGCATGCTCCCTTGGGGTTGATATTAATAATACATTAATTATGCCAACAAGCATCATGGATATGCCTGCACCCACGAACATTGTGTCCAGCAGAATTTCAAGCAGTGATGATCTGTAAAGGTATAAAAGTATAAAACCTATTAAATCAACGGTCAAACCTATGAATATGGCAAGTTTTGGTCCTTTTCTGCGTATTACCCTGGCCGCAACAGGTGCAAAGAGCATATTCATTACAGTTGCAGGAAACATGATCAAACCAGAATCTATAATAGATTTGCCAAATCCTGCTGGTGCTGGGTCCTGAAGAAGTGTTGGAACAGTGAAGAAAAGAAAATACATTGCTGCCATGGCAAACAATCCAATGATATTTGCCATTAGAACGTTCCTGACCTTTAAGAGCTTCATATTTATAAAAGCATATTTATAATTTGATTCAAAGTATACAAAGACGAAGAACATTATAAATGAAAAGACAAATAGGGAAATAATTAGGGTGGATGTCCACCCATATGTTTGCCCCTCTGATAGTGCAAATATGAATGTTATTAATGGTATGGCAAGCAGGGAAACACCTATGTAATCAATCCTCTCCCTGTGTGGCTTTGAATAATCCTTTAAATAAATATATGTTAATATTAAAAGTACTGCAGTAACAGGAATGGCTGTATGGAAATCATACTGCCAGCCCAGGTCTTCAGTTATATATGCACCAAGAACCAAACCTATTCCTGAACCTATTGCAAAGGTTGCACTCATTATCCCCTGTGCAAGTGCGAGTTCTTTTTTTGGAACGACGTCATTGATTATTGCAAAGGCTATTGGTATCATACCAAAACCCAGACCCTGAACAGCCCTTACTGCAATTAATTCATCCAGTGTTCTGGAAAATCCACCAAAAGACACTGCTATGAGATAGACAATGCCGAGTGCAAGAAAAACCCGTTTTTTGCCTATCATATCTGCCACCCTGCCAAAAATTGCGGCAGATACCGTACCTGAAATAATATATGCAATTAGTATCCATGAAACATTATTATATGTTGAGTGAAAGAATTTTATGAATATTGGTATGGCCGGGACTATCATCGTCTCTACGTATATTATTAATAATCCGGAAAATGCCATTAATGCTATTGTTATATTTATATCTCTTTTTGATGGAGTCTTAATGTTATAGGTCATTGTACCCATATTAAAACTTTATTAATAAATATTTCTTATACAGAACATTAACAAAAATACAAATAAATTTTCAAATATATTAAAATAAAATTAAATAATATGAATTTAAAATAACAAAAATTAAAAAAATTTGCAATATTTTATATTATATCAAAATACATTGCTGAAATATTATTCGTTTATTCCCGGTACTTTTCTATACTCATATAATATTAAAATAAAGAGTATAATGACTGGTACAGAAAATAAAAGAAATGTATATCTCAACCCAATTGAATATACCATTAAACCAGATATGGAGGGCACTGCTACTGCAAGAAACATCATTATGGCATAAAAATATGTATTTGCAACAGAAATTTCATTCTCATTAAATGACCTTGATAATGCGGTTAATGATGTTGGAAATGTTAAACCATGCGGTATTCCAAGCATGCAAATAATTATAAAATAGGTGATTAAATTTCTGGATAGGTACACCATTATTAATCCTGTAATTGTCAACAGTATTGAGAATGTTGTGGTTATATACAGCCTTCTTACTGGCCTGTATGATAGATAAAACCTTGATAAGAATGATAGGCCAAAAAATCCGGCCAATAATATCTCAACAAATGAATATGGTGCATTAAACTCTGTTCTGGCAAAGATGCCGCCAAATGTTAAAATTAACGCAAATGGCGTATCATAAGAAATATTATTAAAAACAGATAATTTAAAACCATTATTCTTAAAAATATTTAGTGTCCTTTTTGTTTTTCTGTTATTTTCATCTGGAAATCTTATTTTAAATGATAGGATTACTGCAATTATATCAAAAGGTATAAAAAATAAGAATAGCTGATACAGGTTAAAGTATAATAATATATATGATTCAATTATTGGCCCTATAACCAGGCTTGCACTAAGTGATAATGTATATAATGTTAATGCCCTTTCCCTTGTTTTTTTATCTTTTATTGTACCCGCGGAGCTTATTATATTGGGCATGATGGAGCCAAAAAAGAAGCCTGAAAATATAACGAGTAGCCAGATATTATAAGGGTTGGAGAAATAGAATAATGGCTCAAAAACTGAATAAATAAAAACTGAGGAAATAAATAATTTCCTTCTCTTCTTAGAATCCAGCCTTGAATTTATTAATGCACTCATTATGCCTGTGCTCCCCATGGCTGAAGCGGAAAGGATGCCGATTAAAACGCTATTAAAATTAAGATAATATTTTGATATTAATGGTATTGTTGTAAGTATCAAATTATTGCTTGCGCGCACTGAAAATGTTAGCGACATTAATAATATTATATATACAATTATAGGGGTATTTTTATTATTAAAAAATCTATGCACCTGTTCAGTATTGATAAAAAATAAATAAAACTTTTTCATCTTTTTATTTTAATGTTTATTATATAGATATAAGATGTGGGATTAATTTACTATATAGAAATGGTTATATAGAAGTTTATTTTTACTTATTTGATAATTATGATCGGTGGTCAGCCAATATTTGTATTAAGAGAAGGTACAAAAAGAGAGAGTGGCAAGGATGCCATGCAGGAAAATATAGATGCTGCAAAGGCTATAGCAACATCAATAAGATCAACATTGGGCCCAAGGGGTATGGATAAAATGCTTGTGGATTCCCTTGGTGATATAGTAATAACCAATGATGGTGTAACAATATTAAAGGAAATGGATGTTGAACATCCTGCAGCCAAGATGATGGTTGAGGTTTCAAAAACACAGGACAGCTATGTTGGTGATGGGACAACAACTGCTGTTGTACTGGCCGGTGCCCTTCTTGATCAGGCACAGTCGCTGATTAACCAGAATGTCCATCCAACAGTTATTACAAACGGATTCAAAATGGCTGCAGAGCAGGCTTCTAAAATTTTAGATCAGATTTCAAAACCTGTAAAAATATCTGACAGGGATCTGCTGGTTCAGATGGCAAAAACATCACTTAACAGCAAGAGCGCATCAGTTGAGGAGGATCTCCTTGGCGGCATATCCTATGATGCAATTAAAAGCATAGCTGAGGAGAGAGATGGCAAGTATTATGTTGACTTTGATAACCTCCAGATAGTTAAAAAGCAGGGTGGGGAAATACAGGAAACACAGTTAATAGATGGTATAATTCTTGATAAGGAGAAGGTCCATCCGAATATGCCAAAACTCGTTAAGGATGCAAAGATTGCCCTCCTTGATGTGGCATTAGAAATTAAAAAGCCAGAGTTTGATACAAACCTTCAGATAAGTGATCCAAGAATGATCCAGAAATTCCTTTCACAGGAGGAGGACCTTCTCAAGGATATGGTAGAAAAAATAAAGGCAACAGGTGCCAATGTTGTAATAACCCAGAAGGGAATAGATGACATGGCACAGCACTACCTTGCAAAGGACGGCATATATGCAGTGAGAAGGGTTAAGAAGAGTGATGTTGATAAGCTTGCCAAGGCAACAGGTGCAACAATAATATCATCACTTGAAGAAATAACAGAAAATGATCTGGGACATGCAGACAGTGTGGAGGAAAGAAAGGTCGGCGATGACTACATGACATTTGTGACAGGCTGCAAGAACCCAAAGGCCATAAGCCTATTAATAAGGGCCGGAACAGAGCATGTTGCAGATGAGATAGAGAGATCACTTACAGACTCACTGCACGTGGTCGCCGCAGCCGTTGAGGATGGTGCATATGTCACCGGAGGCGGATCAGCAGCAGAGGAAATGGCATTCAATCTTAGATCATATGCATCCAAGGTTGGTGGCAGGCAGCAACTGGCAATAGAAAAATTCGCTGATGCACTTGAGGACATACCCCGGGCACTGGCAGAAAATGCAGGATTGGACCCAATAGACATACTAATACAGATAAGAAGTGCACATGCCAATGGAAAGAAAACCTATGGA
Organism: Acidiplasma sp.; assembly: GCF_038728925.1. Classification (NCBI taxonomy): domain Archaea; kingdom Methanobacteriati; phylum Thermoplasmatota; class Thermoplasmata; order Thermoplasmatales; family Ferroplasmaceae; genus Acidiplasma; species Acidiplasma sp. The sequence goes on along the minus strand of NZ_JAVYSZ010000006.1, from coordinate 20,637 downwards.
TTAAATGTCTTCAAGGGAACAGTTGAAGACATGGAAAAACTTGGTGTAATAGAGCCCATAAGGGTTGGCAAACAGGCAGTTGCAGCTGCTACGGAGGCTGCAGTAATGATACTTAGAATAGATGATGTTATAGCCACCAAATCCTCAAAGAACAACCCATCACCAGGTGGACCACAGGGTGGCATGGGCGGCGGAATGCCAGGTGGAGAATACTAAAATATATGAATTATTTTTTTTATAAATATTTTAACTTCATACACAATTTAAATGCTTTTTGATTGGTTTTTATAAATAATCAATTGCTGGGAATTAAAAAAAACTTTGTGAATTCTAAAAATTATGAATTTAATATGTAACATCATTAATATCGGCTGAATAACATTTTAAAAGGGTTTATATATAGTTTTTAAATTTATATCTTAATGATAAATACATATAAACCAATATATAAAAAACAGCATTATGGCCTTGTCGGAAATCATTCAGCCGTAAAGGTATGTCACTGGACCAAGAGCCAGTTAACAGGCCATGCTGCATGTTATAAAAATACATTTTATGGAATTAATTCACATCAGTGTATACAGATGACACCCGCATTAAATGCATGCTCAGAGAACTGTGATTTCTGCTGGAGATTTCAGGGATTTGACAGCATGCATATTTCTCAGGAGGATGATCCAGAATTTATTCTTGAGGAAAGCATAAAGGCACATTTGAAATTAATATCGGGATTTAAGGGGAATCCCAAGGTAAAGAAAGAGCTTTTTGAGGAGGCACAGCATCCGAAACATATGGCAATCTCCCTCACTGGAGAACCCACACTTTACACAAGGCTTGGAGAATTAATAGAGGCCGCAACAAAACGTGGTATATCAACATTTCTGGTAACAAATGGAACCCTGCCAATGGTACTCGAAAAACTTGACCCGTTACCAACTCAACTATATGTAACGGTTGCAGGTCCCACAAAAAAGATATTTAATGATGTTCTTCATCCAGCAATAGGAAACGCGTGGGAAAACTTTAACAGAACACTGGAGATCCTGCCATCACTGGATACAAGGAAGGTAATAAGGCATACACTCGTTAAGGATGTAAATATGCCGTACTATGATGAGTATGAAAAACTGGATAGAATAGCCTCACCAGATTTCATAGAATCAAAGGGTTATGTACATGTTGGCCAGTCCATGGACAGACTGGCATATGAAAACATGCCAAGCCATGAAATGGTGCTTGAATTCTCAAATGAACTTGCCAGAAGGCTGGGTTACACACCATATGCAGATAGATACGAAAGCAGGGTTGCCATGATAGCAAAGGACCCATCAAAGGCCAAAATTGACTTTGAGGCAGAATTAAAGAAACATATGAAATAATTTTATTTTATTGATATTTTTTTGAGCTCCTTTTTAGGCTCATTTGCTGTGGATTGATTTTTAAATATAATTCTCTGGCCGAATCTTATAAGTTCAAACACGCCTCTTGTATATTTTTCAGCCTCAGATATTACATCCCCAACTATTTTGGGCACCTCAATATTTATCTGTATTACTGTTTTTTTATCCATAAATAGTAATTACTTTAGTGTTATATATAGATAACCATTTTTCAGTTCAGCGGCTGCAGGTTCCATGTTTGCCATTGTCTGTGGGAGATACATTATCCTCTTCCAGTTGCCCACCTCAACAACAAGCTCGCCACCTTTGTTAAATAAATCAAGATTTTCCTTTGTTGCATATGGCAGTTTAATTTTAACTATAACATCATTTCCATGCTTTGTAAATTCTATTGGTTTTCCTTTATAAAAAATATCATAAGGGTCATTTTCACCGTATATGGTCTCACCAAATTTTATTAATTTATCCCTGCCAAGTGGTTCATCGTTTTGAAGGTATCCCTTTAATATCTTAACATCAGGGAAGGCATCCGGGAGCTCATCAACAATTTTATGCTGCGATTCCCTCCATTCCCTGAAAAAATCGCCTGTATCATCAGTATATATTTTGTTTGCAATAACGGCATCAACTGGATATCCATAAAGCAAAAGATATGTAAATGCCCTTTTTGTTTCATTATATGACATTTGATCGGCATTTGTAACAAGCCTTATGGATGTTATTTCAGGATTCTGCAATATATCATGAATATGGCCAAGCTGATCATAAAGTGCCTCTGCGCTTTCAAAGACCTTGTCGTTTGGCATTGGAAGATTTGAGAATGGTTTCATGAACGGCCTTGCAATCTTTGCGGCGGTTCTGCTTATTGGAAATACCTTTTCCATGTACCATCTCATAACCTCCGGGAATGATAAAAGCCTTAATGCCTCACCTGTCGGTGCGCTATCGACAACAATTACATCAAAGTCATTATTGTTTATATAATCGTTAATGTAAAGCAGGTATGCTGCCTCCTCAAATCCAGGAAGTATTGCTATTTCCTCGGCAGAAATTGGATCAAGACCCTGGTACTGGAATAATGCTGTTAGATATTCACGTAGATCGTTCCAGTGACTTTTTATTGCATCGTTAATATTTATCTCCTGTGCATAGAAATTATCATAAATTTTTGTTGCCTCTGATCCTATTTTTGCCTCAAGAGAATCGCTAAGGCTGTGGGCAGGATCTGTTGACATTACCACAGTTTTATACTTTTTCGAAAGCATTAATCCAGTTGACGCTGCCACACTTGTCTTACCAACTCCACCCTTTCCTGTATATAATAAAACTCTAGACATTATACAACACCTGATTCATTTATTCTATCTATTACTATCAATGCAAGGTCCATAAGAAGATCAACATCTCCTGACCTCTTTATTTTATTTAAATTGCTAACGGATTTTGTTATATAATCCTTGGCAATATTAAAAGAATATTCAAGGGACCCCAATTCATATAAAATGTTTTTAAATACATTTTTAAAGTCCTTATCACGGTATTCTCCTGTAAGTATATCCTTTATTATTTTTCTCTTTTCCTGACTGGCATTTCTTAATGCGTGAATTATCGGAAGGGTGATAACATCATGGTTTAAATCAACCATTGTGGGTTTTCCCATATCCTTTTCGTTTCCCACTATGTCCAGTATATCATCTGTAATCTGGAATGCCATGCCCATATTAAATGAAAATTCCTTTAAATTTTCTGATATATTTTTATCCGCACCGGCAGCCAGTGTGGCACCTTCAGCACAGGCTGCAAAAAAATCTGCAGTTTTATTTTTTATTATTAATTCATATGTATTTATATCCATGTTTAGGTTTCCAATATTCATGGCCTCCAGGATCTGACCCTCGGCAAGCCTTGATGATGCATCGGCCATTATTTTTGATACGTCCTTTCCATATCTTGATCCGAGTTCATATGCCTTTGCAAATAGATAATCGCCAACAACAATGGCATTATTTATGCCTTCCTTATAGCTCAATGTTTTTCTACCCCTTCTGTATGGGGAATTATCTATAATGTCATCGTGTATTAAACTGGCAGTATGGATTAATTCATATCCTGCTGCAAGGTCAAGTATATTTTCATACGGTTTATCTGTTGAAATTTCATAGGACAGAATAGTTAAAAGTGGCCTGAATCGTTTTCCACCGGCGTCAATGGTATATTTTGCCATTGTGTACAGATAATCCTGATCTGTTTCTATGGTTTTCAATAACCTGTTATTTATCTCATTAATTTTTTTGGACAAACCAGACTGCCATTCATAAAAAGTTTTCATTTAAACACCGCAATTTTACAAATGTATTAAAAATAACAATTTAAGTTTTTGTGATTTATAAAAATAATTAATTTATCTGGATAAAACAATTTCAATTGATGAAACGTTTGATGGGCCCCTCTCACCCTCAAGTGTCTCGGTATCTAATGTTATCCTTTCGTATTTTATGTCCTGTACAAATTTATGCCTTGTTATCTCTGCTATATCGACTGCCTTGCTGATTGATTTTCCCCTTGCCTTAATAACAATGCGTTTTACATCATTGTTGTTAAATTGTGTCACTATAGCAAGGACATAGTTCATTGTTGGCTTTTTTCCCACAAAGATTGTATTTTCTTCTGCCATGTAAAATCCCCTTTATCCCTTATTTATTAACGCTATTTAATAATATCGCTGATTTCTATTTTAGCCGGATCATGGTATCTGTGCTTATAACACCGTCAATTGATCTTATGTTATCCACCTCTGAATTTATCTCATCAAGGGTATTTTTGGATAATTTTATTGACACGTCAATGCTTCCTGAAAGCTCATATATTTCATGGTAAATATTTTTCAACTTTTCTAATACATATGGTGCCTTTTTTGGGTCAACCCTCACAAGAATCATGGCCTCAACCGACGATGGGGTTTCTATTGTAAATTTTTTTATAATTCCTGATTTATAAAGATTTGCTATACGCTTCCGTATTGTACCTTCAGAAACCTTTAACTCCCTTGCAATTTCCATATTGCTCATTCTAGAATTTTCCCTTAATAACTTTAAAATTTCATAATCTTTTTCATCCATAAACCATTATTGTTTGGTTTAATTTAAATATATGTAAACGAATAAAAAACTTAACTGTATAATCCAGAACTGTTATGCCTATCATTGGTTGTCTTAATAAGCTCCTTTGGAACCTTAAGCATTCTCATTATATTTGTTGCCTGAATTATGTATACAGGGATGCCTGTATTTGGGTCATTTCCGTTTCTTTCTATTGCCATTATCTCCATTTTTATCTGCATAACTGTTCCGTCCTCCAGAGTAACCTTAACCCATTTTGGCTCCTCATCCAGTGTAAATCCTATAACCTCTCTATCATCCACCATATATATGGAAATCAAAATTAATATAAAATACATGGCATTACCTGATAAAACTTATTAAGGTAAAAATAATTAAGTGGTGCAAGGGTAACTAAGCTTGGCCAAAGGTGCAGGACTTAAGATCCTGTCCCGAAGGGGTTCGCGGGTTCAAATCCCGTCCCTTGCATGATTATAAAAGTTCAATGCAATGACATACATAGTTAGTGTTTTCATATCTTTATTTATATACTCATGATGCTGATTTTATAATATAAAAATAACATTATATAATTTAATGATTATATTATAATCACATATAAATATTTAATAGGGCTTTATAGAAAAGTGTATATATAGTTATTATAATTGCCATATATGGAGAAAGTAAAAATAAATGGTGTAGATCTTGTTAAATATCTGTTAATTAAATATGGTCCTCTCCCACAAAAAAATTACAAAAGCTTTCTTATTTTGCTGAATATGAATACATTAAAAAATATGGAAGAAGATTATCTGATCTAACATTTAAGCGTTATTATTTTGGGCCTTATTCCGAGGATATAAAAAATATTGAAGACTTAGAAGAAGACATTGTTATAAAAGAACAGATTAATAACAATCCTGCAAAAGAATCAGAGCTTGTAAATGAAGATTTTAAAATAGATAATAAAATTGCAAATATGATACATGACCTCATAAAACCATATATAGATAAAAATGGAAGTGAACTGGAAAAACTGGCAGATAAGACAGAGCCTTATATCTATGCAGAAGATTTTAACAACCCTATAGACCTTGATAGCTATGCATGGTTTTACAGTGAAGTTAATTCCGGTGTTTTCTGGAAAAATGCCGAAAAGATAGATAAAGAGAATATAAAAAAAGGCATATATGGAAAACATATAATAAAAGACGATTCCGATATTGATTCTCTATTTTCATGATTTAAATATGCGATAATTATTCTATTGATGTATCTGCGATAGAAGATTACATAAAAAAGGTTAGGGATAAAAATATCAAGGATCAGATTAAAAAGAAAATATGTGCAGTAAAGAAAAATCCATATATTGGTGCAACTAAAACAGGGCTAATCGCAAATTACAGGGCGGTAAAAGTTAATAGGCAAAAAATCGTAATACTCTATAAAATAGGGGAAAAATATTGCATTGTTATATTTATAAACATTGGAAATCATGATGAATTCTATGGCAGAACATATGGCAAAAGATAAAGGCTACTAAAATAAATATTATAGTTTATTATATCCAATTTATTATCTAAAAGATCATTGCTCGCTTTCAAAGCAAACAACAGATGCCCATGGAATATATACGAGTTTATTCCCTGATTTGAGAAGCATGCCGTCGGTGTCCTGTTCTTCTAATGTTTCCTCGCTGAAGAAAATCGGATCTCCCCACAGAATAATAAACATTTATTTTCATTCCTATAAATCTTTCTATATTGTAGTATTCTTCCTTATATGCATTTCAATCACGTTTTCCTTTCATCATAACATACAGTCTATACATTGAAAAGAAGGCATTCTTTGGATAATTCTTTATTTTTAATTTTCCTGGGCATTCCCATGTAAATTCATATAAATCATATTTATCGGATTTATCTGTATTATATACCTTTTTATATTGCGATATTGAATAATCTAGGTCCTTATAGATGTTTTTATGTATTATTGTTCTGTAATCAGCTAATCTTTTGGTTGTGTACCATATTTGTGTAAATATAAATCTCCCTGTTAATAATGAAATGATCATTAAATAACAGGGAGAAATACCTCTTCTGAACCAAGGAGGTATAAAGTAGGGATATGACAATATAAAATATATCGGATATAGAGAAATTAATAGAACAGACAATAAAGGAAAAAATAGAAACCCTTATGAAAATAGAACAAGATCAATATTTAGAGGAGAATCCTGGAATAAAGAATGGTTATTATAAGAGGAACCTAAAAACAAGGTATGGTGAGATCAAGGATTTATCAGTGCCAAGGAATAGAGATAATAAATTCCACAGTGCTATAATAGATAATAATAGGTCTGTATGATGTTGGATAGTGATTGTTAAACAAAAATCTTTCCATTTCATGAGACATTTATCATAGACCTCTTATAATAATTACTATTTCTTCTTCTGTAGCCATCCTTAAGATTCTTTAAAAATCCTCTGTAATATTCCCTGAAACTACTATCATTATTCCATTTACCTAAAAACTGCAAAGGTGAATAGTAATCAAGGGTAGAATGTAGCCTTATATTATTATAATCATAGAATGCCTTTTCTATTATTATTTTACCATCATTGAAATTATTTATTTCATTGATCCATATATAATCAGTTTTAATTGAATTATGGAATGATTCAATATCTCCATTCTCCTCAGGTGTTTCCCTTTCTATGTATTCATGCTTTATATTCATTGTTTTCAAATAATTATTGAATTCTTTAGAAATATATTGGGGACCATTGTCTGTCCTTAGAGTAATATTCTCAGGTACTATGCCATTGAACTTCCTTATAATAGCATCATCTATGGCATTTATTGCATCCCTGGCCGTGCATGATGCATTATAATTATAGCCATACCATTCCTTGGAGAATGCATCCTTAATGCACATTAAATAGGTAATTCCATTATTTGTAGGTATATAAGTAATATCTGTTTCTATTAACATCTCTGGCTTATCTGCTATTAATAATTTTAATTCCCTTCTATTCTTATGGTTATGCAATGGTAAAGTTAGATTATTGTTCTTCATTATTTTATACACTGTTTTCCTTGCTATATTTATGCCGGAGTTCCTCAATAATGCCCATATTCTATTATAGCCATATGTTATTCTTTCTTTGCATAGTTCTATTATTTTATTAATAATACTATTATCAATCCTTGTTGAAGATCTTCTATCTTCAATGTTTTCATGCCTCCTCCTATAATAGTATGTTATTCTGTTAATTCCTGAATAATAGCATGCATTTTTTACTTCAATCCCATTATTATACATTTCATACACTGAACTCACCTTTTCCTTCTCATATAATTTTTTTTTAAAATCTCATTTGCTATGGTCATTTCACCTATTATTGACTTTAATTTTTCATTCTCTTTAATTAAGGACTTATCAGGGTCTTTTCCTTCCAGTCCCTTTTTGCTTCCTTCTAAAAACTGTTACTTCCATTTATAAAATAGTGCTCCTGCTATTCCATGGTTCCTGCATATTTCTGCTATGGTAATATTTGGATTCTGGAATGATTCCATTATAATATTATATTTCTTCTCACTTGTATATATTCTTCTAGGCATTTTACATTGCCCCCTTTATATATTTATATAAATCATTCGTTATATATCTCTTTAGATGTGTTTAAGTTTAAACTATTCATAACCAACATAATATTAATATAAAAATATGTCAGACTTTTATTGTGAGATAATTGGCTGTAAGGCCATCCAAAGATGGGGATGGGGAGGTAATCCCTCTTACCTATCATGGAATTTTTTTTAACTCTTAAGCGGGAAGTTACTTTCTATACTTAATGAGATGAACGCTAGGACGATAACTTACAAGGGCAGTTGTTAACATGGGTAACAGAAATCATACCTGTAACATATTTCAATGTTTAAAACCCCCTTATAACCTATCTAAATTTCACAAATAATGCCATATATTCAGATCGTTTCTAGGCGTCATTTCATGTGGGCTGGTACTTAAAATATGCTTTATTGGTTATAAACCATCTGAAATAGAGCATAGGCCAATTTCTTCAATTTTAGGTTACATGAAGTTGCAGTTAACCTTATTAGCAAATACATAATATAATAAACATGGTAGATTACATTCCTCCAAAGTTTAACGAAAATGCTTTCAATTGCCCACATTGTGGAGTTTATGCCCATCAGGAATGGTTTTCTGGTGTCGGCTATGGAAATCTTGCCCGTCAATATATGGGTGATATTGTTGACGTTGTAGGTATCAAGGGGGAACTTGCTGGAATGAGTGTGTCTGTATGCTCACATTGCCATAAGGAAGTTATTTGGCTTAATGAAAACATCTTATTGCCAAGAAATTTGCCAGTCCCCCCGCCACCTGAGGGCACACCATTAGAAGTAAAAAATATCTATATAGAAGCAGGGAAGGTTCTTAACGATTCACCAAGAGCATCTGGGGCGTTAATGAGGTTAGCCCTTGAATTATTACTTCGGAATATTAAGAACAATAACTTACCGTTAGATGACAATATCAAGAAATTAGTAGAATCAGGCATTCCTGAACAACTTACAAAGGCACTTTCAATACTTAGAGTAAATGGCAACGATATAATGCATACTGGTGAAATTAAAATTTTAGAAAATAAGGATGATGTGCTGTATTTATTCAATATCTTCAATATGATTGTCGAAGACCTTATTACATGGCCTAAAAAACTTAATGAATTTTACAAAAAAATACCTGAGTCAAAGCGAAAGGAAATTGAAAAGAATCCAAGTAAGGATAGGAATTGATATCAACTCTTATTCATTTCATTCCTGAATTTGTTTAACAATTCTGGATCCTTTAATATTTCCTCCAAGACATTCTCAATTAATTTAGACTTAAATGATTCGGGTGCATTCTCTATCATCTTCTTTGCCATTCCTGGTATTATATTAGATTTCTCTATTTTATCCTCTATTTCTTTTTCCTTGCTCTCATATTCTAAGGCCAGTTTCTCATCTAATGGAAGCCAGCAGTTATGGCAGTATTTGGCATCCTCTGGATTTAATGCATTGCACCTCGGGCATTTCTTCGGCATTGGCTCTATTATTTTATTCTCATCTATTTTAATGCCATAGGCCTTTAATATTGCATTGTCCTGATCCCTCATTGATAAATGTATATATGTCCTGGTCTGCCTTGATCCATGTACCCATCCCATCTGTGATTCCAATGGTGCCTCTGCAACCTTTGATGCCAGAATTGTTGCCCTGGTATGCCTGAATAGATGCGGGTATATCCTTCTTTTTATTCCAGATCTCCTCTTTGCCTTCAATATCATGGACCTGACCTCATCATAGCCCATCCTCTCATTGTTTTTCATTATGAAAAGCCAGGAATCAGGATCCTTTAATGGATGGTCATTCAGGTACTCTTTTAGATAATATATTGAATTTCCTATAATCCTGACCTCCCTAAATCCTGTTTTTCCTGTAACAGATATAATTGCACCATAATCATCGAATCTTAAATCCTTTATCTTCATTGTAAGCAATTCAGAGATCCTGCATCCAGAATCATACAACAATGATATTAACGCCCTGTCCCTTGAATTCCTGCAACCATTTATTAATTTTATTTCCTCATCTTTGGTAATTAATGATTCGGGCTTTATTTCATGTGATGGATGGGAATTAAATTTAATCCATTCAACGCATTCTGGATATATTTTATTATTTCCAAGAAGCCATTTATAGAACTTTTTTAATGTTACATAGTATGATTCTATTGAATTATCTGATGGCCTATGCTCATCAGATCCACCCCGTTTAACCCTGGAATTCATTATATTCGATATTACCATTTTAATATCCTTTTTATCAGGGTTTAAAAACCTGTCATTAAGCATTAAGGCTATTTTCCTTAACCTTATTATATAGGCATATTTCCTGCCGTCAGATATTCCTGAAAATGTTAAGTCATCTATGAATTCCTTTATTTTCTCCTTTGATTCTTTGTTTATTTTTATGCTATCAATTTTCTTGATCTCTCTTTGAAGGTAAAATGTATAATCCATATATGATAAAATGCATCGGATCAATATAATGATTTGCATGTGCATTGAGTATTTTACTGTATGCACGTCCTCTGCATGATTATGACTATTCTATGTATAATTAAATATGCTCTGTTTTTATTGTATAATATCTAATGGTTGGTTTTCAAAAAATGAGAATGTTCTCATTTTTAATATTATTATTTTTTAAATTTGATAATTTAAAAAAACTTTTATTTTATAATAAAATAACATTACAGTGAGAAGGGGATTTTTAGCGATTGGAATTATAGTCATGTCGTTTAACTCATTATACCAGTATTCATGGAATGTTTTTGAGCCACTTCTTAAAACTGGATTTAATGTCAGTATTGTTTATATTCAGGTGGCGTTTACACTCTTTGCCATATTCTCCACCGGGTTTCAGGGCATTGGCGGATACTTTGCCGATAAAAATGGCCCCAGAAATATTGGAATAATATCTGCAATACTTTCTGCAGTGGGATTTATTGGAACCTCACTTATAAATAATATCTTTTTATTTTATTTATTATGGTCTCTTGGAAGCATAGGTGAGGGTATTTTATATGGCATCTCAACAAACCTTGCAGTTAAATGGTTTAAGGGGAAGCGCGGTTTTGCTGTGGGATTTGTTTCTCTTGGTTTTGGCATGGGAGCAGCAGTAGCAAATATATTTATAGCAAAGGCAGTAACCTTCAGAACCCCAATGCTAATTATAGGAATTGCTGAGATTGTAATACTTCCATTGTTAATGTCAATTGCAAAGTATCCGGAATCTAAAGAATTAAGCGGTGAGAAAACATCCAAAAATTTGAGGAATAAAAAATTCTGGATTTTGTATGTATCATTTATACTTGGTGGTGTACCCCTTTTAGTAATATCCGCATCCTTTGGGTATATTGGAAAAAATCTTCCTTTATATGAGTTTACACTTCTGGTTTCCCTATTTCCACTGCTAAGTGGCATAAGCAGGCCCATACTTGGTTATATTTCTGATTATATTGGCAGAATTAAGTCGGTTTTTATTATAGATATATTTTTAACCGCCGGATCTATATTTTTGATTTTAAAAATATATGCAATATCCATAATACTCATTGGTTTCTTTGGGGGCTCAATGATATCAATGTATTTTTCACTTGTTGGCGATATATTTGGATCAAGATTTTCAACGGCCAATAACGGGGTTTTTTATACAGGTAAGGCAATTTCAGGTTTTATTGGCAGTACATTATTTGCTGCAATGTTTATATTATACCGCGATAAGTCATTCTATTTTGTATTAATTTCGAGTTTATTTGCGATTTTATTCTTAATATTATCAATGAGAAAAGAAAATAAAGGTTATAGATCGGGACAACAACAGGAGGTCAAATAAATAAATCGCTTAATATTAAGCATATGATTTTTTATAAATGTGCCTGTGCACGTTTTATGGAATTTATGCCCATGAAAATTTCTGTGGCTGAATATAAAATAAACCTGTGTGCAATTATAAGCATTGTCAATAATCCTGAATGCTTATTACCCTGGCATGAGGGGACTAAAAATTAGATGGATCATACCAGATATCCAAGAAGGAGACCAAGAAGCGGTGAGACAACCCATGTCATTATAATTATGAAGAATGGCTTCATGTAAATACCCTTAAATTTGTATGAGATTCCAACCCCAAAAACGCTTGATGTCAGCGTCTGTGTGTTTGATAATGGAATTGAAAAAATGGTTGCTATTTCAACCAGTGCAGAGGATACAACAAGGGAAACAAGGGCATTTGAATATCGCATAAGATACATTTCCTCACCAACCCTTTTTATAACACCACGGCTTAAAAAAAAGCTGCCCAAAAATATGGCCACCGCCATTATAATTACTGTAATAAGATTGAAACCCTCAACGTTTGCTATGAAGCCTAATGTATTTGCACCAAGTGTAAATGCTGTTAAAAATGAGGAGATTATTATTAAAATCTTGAGTGTGGCCGCCACGCGCCAAACATTCTTATAATCCCTGTCAAAAATAGATTTCTCGGTAATATATGAAACTATTATTGATAATACCGGTGCAAGTATCCAGAACATAATCATTAACATTACAAAATTGTAATTTACTGAGTAATCAATTCTTAGATCTATGCCTATTGCTGTTCCTGCAAGTGCCATTGTCAATGATAACGGTGCCCTACCGATGGTTGCAAGGAAAAATATTATGAACGATACCAGAAATGCATATGAAATATAAAAGTATGAATGCGGAATCAATGAAATTGCCGCACCTTTAAGAAATCTGCCCTCAAGCGCCAGACCAGCAAAAAATCCCAAAGAACCAATCAGTGTTCCATAAAACCTTGAGACGATTCTTGACCCTATTAATGTGCCAACAGCCGCTGAGAGATTATTACCTGAAACAAGAAGGGTTAGCAAAAATGTGAGTATTAATGAAATTATTAAAAAAATCAAGATGTCACCGATAACATTATGGTAAATACAAGATCTGATATATCCTCACAGTCGTCCAAAAGGTCATCCAGTTTATGTGCAAGCGTATTTAAATGTTCAAAGACCAGATATGAAATTTTATTTGAATTTTTATATATGTAATCGATTATTGAATCCTTTATTTCGTCCACATTCTCCTCTATCTTTTCAATGTTTTTCCTATCCTCACGCATCCTTGACAGGTCCGTCTCATTTAATATACTCCTGACATACCCCAGTGCCTCCTCATTATTGTTTAATATTGATATGAATTTGTTATATGAAAAATCCACAATATTTCTTTCATCCTTGTTAAGTTCATAGTTTTTGTTGAATCTGTTTATTTCCCTGCTTGAGTAGTACATCTTATCAAGGATGTCATCACATTTTTCTATTAAGGCAAGCATGTTATCCATCAGGCTTGAGCTTATTGCCCCGCTTGTAACCTCATGCCTGAAGTTAATATTCATTTCATCCCCTTCCTTTTCCTTGTCCCTTATAAAATTATTGTACTTATCAATATCAACTGGTGCATTTTTCAGCATTAAAATTAAATTCTGTGTGCTTTCAATACCTATTTCAGGGAACCTTGATAACCTTGAAAGAAGGCTTTTTTCTCCAACAACAAGAAGTCTTTTTAAAAAATTATAATTAACCATGACAAATTAATTAAAAAGTATTATATATATTTTATAAAAAATTTATTATGCCCTGCTCATATTGCTTAATGACGTGATCTCTGAGATGTTTTCAATTCCATATCTCTTTACCTTTTCAATGTCCACGCCATTCTTTCTGGCAATCTTTTCAACAACCTTTAGCATCAGTTCCCCACCGGCTGAAATTATTGTGCCTGTTCCAACCCTGGCTATTGGGTTCCCGTGTGTATTCCTGAATCCATCCCTGATTGCCATTTTTGCAAGATGCCTGTATGATGCGTAGTATACACCAAGCTGTACAGGGTTCAACATTGTGCTTAAGTCTCTGGATTTAATCCTTCCCAGGGGTACATTAACCAGCGGTGTAACTGTAAACTCAAATGGCCTGCCATCGACATATGAATTGCTCAGCCTGTTAATCATTGCTATGGAATCCCAGTTATCCTCATCGGTTTCCTGTTCCTGACCAACCTGTATTGTGAATGCTGACCTCCAGTAATACTTTGTTTCGTTGTAAACACCCTCCCAAACAATTTCTGAGAAGGATCCATCCGGGCCGATTCTCAATGGCATGGTCTTATTGGGCATATGCTTTAATGCAAGTGCATCACTGCCTGTTTCAACACCGGTCTGTATGCCTATCCAGTTGTCAGGGCCTGCCCTTATAACCTCGCTTATTTTTCTTATTAAATCAGGGTATGCTGCAGGTATCGATATTCTTCCATGCGTTGGGTTTGTTGTTTCAATGCCCTTTATATTCATTATCATTTTAAACATATCAAGAAGTGCATCCTCATTTGGTGTGAACATTTTCTCATGCTTGTATTCGAATATCTCATCGGTATGAAGCCAGGCATTGGTAAATCCACCCTTAACGTTAACCTCAATCTCTCTTTTTATTTTATCCAGTGGATAATACCTTAATGGCCTTAATGTAACCTCACAGAAATCGCAACCAACACCACAGCCCCTCATTATTTCTACCATTCCCTTCATTGAAGGCCTGACTATATCAGGTATGTCCTCAAGTGACGGATATGCCCTTTCCGCAAAGCCACGTGCTATAAATAGATCATCATTCTTTAGAACCTTTCTGAATTTATCATCGTAGGTCATATAGCCCTGGAAGAACATTTTTTTATCTATATTGCCCTCGGATATCTGTCTGAAAAGCTCTGATACGGTATCATCCATTTCTCCCTGAACTATGTAGTCAAAATGGTATTTTTCTATCTCATCCCTTAATATTGTGAATTCCCAGACACCGGGACCGCCAACAACAAGCTTTGCCTTCTTCCCCTGTCTGACCTTATTTACCTTTTCAAGAAGGGCGTCCCATTCCCTCCTTACCCATGAATCCAGTCCACCACCAAACAGAGCTGTGTATGACATTGTTGTTGGCCCTATTCCAAGAGGATCCATTGTTGTAATTCCTATTATTTCCGTATCATCAGTAATAAAATTGGCAAGGTAATCCTCATGGGCCACTGCTACGTCCTTTCTTGGGTTGTCCCTTAGAAGGGCGGCCTCTATTTTTCTAAGTGCATATGGGGCATATTTAAGCTCCCCATTGGGCAGCGCTTCTGGTGCTGGACCCTTTAAAAATCTGTAAATTTTCCCCGGTATTTTATTTCCGGGTGCACATGGCAAAAAATCTAACAATGGGAAATTTCGGTATTCATATGCAAGTGTACTATCCGAGATCAACACATATTTTGTCATATAGTGAATCTTATATTTATATGGTTAATAAACGTTTTCATGTCAGACATTTTTAAAATTAACAAATATATAATAATAATTATTAAAATATTTCAATATAGTATTTTATTAAAAATATATGCCGAATAATAGATGTTTTTAAAGAAAAATGCATCCTTTTCAATTCCAGAAATTTCAAAGCGATTTTTAAGAAGAACATTAATTGATGGTATATTATTAACCAAAACTTTTGTGTAAAGGGTGTGCATGCCAAAATATGTTTTGGCCACATTTGAAACAAGGCCGACTGCGGAGGTTGCAATTCCCCGGTTTCTATATTTTTTGCCGATCCAGTACCCAATATGAGCCCTGTTATTTAAATAATCAATATCCTTTAGGCCAATAACACCGGCTATCCGCCCATTAAAATATATATAAAGATCTAGCGAAAATATCTCACCACCCATTTCCCTTTCCTGGTCTATAAAAAATAATGCATCCTCCTCTGTATAAGGATATGGAAAGCTGTGGCTCATTAAATTAAACCCAAGATCCTTTTCATTGGCCATTTCAACAAAGTCATGCAAAGAATTAATGTCAAAATTATTGGTTATGAATACATTATTATCCAAAAAAAATTCAAATTTTTCCATGCAATCCCATAATAAATGGTTATAAATAATTTTTTTAGGCATGTTGACATTATAATAAATGGATTGTGGTATAGACGAGGCAGGCCGTGGTCCTGTTATAGGTCCAATGGTTATGGCCATTTTATGTTCTGATGAATCGATTAAAAGTCTTGGTGTCAGGGATTCAAAACAGCTTTCACCATTTCAAAGAAATAAATTATTCAAAGATTTAAAAAATATGGAAAATAATTATGTGATTATACAGCCATATGAAATAGATAATTACGTTAAAAAAAATCAGTTGAATATCCTTGAATTAAAATATGCCATTTATTTAATTGACTCTGTTAAATGTGAGAATATTTATGTTGATGCCTTCGATGTAAATGAGATAAGGCTTGAAGATGAGCTTAAAAGAAGAACCGGGAAAAATATTACATGCAGGCATAAGGCGGATTCAATATACCCTGTTGTATCAGGTGCTTCCATAATAGCCAAGGTTATTAGGGACTCAGAAATAGAAAAACTCCATAAAATATACGGTAACTTTGGATCTGGATATCCTTCAGATCCAAGAACCATAAATTTTCTAAAAAACGCAATCGAAAATCACATGGATATTGATGGTATAGTAAGGAAGGAGTGGAAAACATATAAAAATTTATTAAATAAAAAACTTTAGCCATTTGATTGATACTTTTATAAATATAATGTATACATAAAAATAATTATAATACTAATACCTTTAGATTTAATGAAGGTATCTGCAGTTATTCCCACAATCAACGAGGAAAAATCAATTGGCAATGTTATTGATGGCCTGAAATGTATTGATGGCATAGAAATAATAGTTGTGGATACCAATTCAACCGATAAAACAAGGGAAATAGCTGCATCTAAAGGGGCGAGGGTGATAGAGGAACATAGAAAGGGTTATGGGCGGGCATATAAAACAGGCATTAAGGCGGCCTCGGGTGATATTATAGTATGCCTTGACGGTGATAATACATATCCAACAGACATTATAAAGCCATTAATAGACATTTTAATCCTGGATAAGGTTAATTTTATTTCCTGTGATAGGATGACGCTTAGAACGCAGCATAGCTATACGTCACTGCATTTCATAGGTAATTTGGTACTTAACTTTACCCTTGCTGTTCTTTTCAAATTTCATTTAAACGATTCACAGAGTGGCATGTGGATATTTTATAAGTCATTTTATAATAAAATGAATAATTTAAGTGATTACATGGCATTTTCAGAGGATATCAAAATTGAGGCTTTAAAGCATGGAAAATTAATAGAGGTGCCAATATTATATGGCCAAAGAATAACAAAGCCAAAGCTTAAAACATGGCGCGATGGGTTTAAAAATCTGTTTCATTTAATTATAAAAAGAATACAGAATTAAACCTGTAATGTTTTCTTTCTTGATATTATTTCAGTATCAGGGGGTTTTGTTTTTTTAATTATTAATAGTCCTGAGGTAACAATGATGGCGGCAATGAAAAAATCCGCCGGATATCCTATATCAAATGCGATAAAGCCAGAAATTCCAGATCCGATAATCTGTCCAATGCCATTAAATGAATTGTACAGGCCTATAACCCTTCCACGAATAACCGGATCCGACATGTTTGATATACTGGTTACCTCACTTAAACCAATAAAACTCCAGATGCCGCCCATAATTCCATAAACCAGAATAAACAGAGCCAGATATAATATACTGTTAATTACAAAGAATGATACAATTCCCATTAAAATAAAAATAAAAATACGTATTAATACTGAATATGAAAGCATTTTATTTGATCCAACATAATTAATATACCTGCTTGCAGGTATATATGTGCTTGCTGACATAAGGCTGTTTAGGAGATACATTATGTAAACATCTGCATTGGTTGCATTGAATTCACGGATCATGAATACAGGGTAGGGTATAAAAAACATCTGGAAACCAATCATAAAAATAAGCGCGGTTATTAGGTAATTTTTCAAAAATCTTGGAACCTTATAACCAGCAGACCTTTCAGGTATGTGCAGTATATGTGTTGGAAAATATCTGATTCTTTCTATAACCCTTACCGTATATAAATACCAGAGCCTTTCCCTCTTTAAATTTGTCTTTCCCTCCTTTAGGAAAAATAATGATACAATACCTGAAATTAGATATGCAAAGGCTGCAATAACATAAAGATACTTTATAATGGATGTGCCAAAACCTGTATCATAAAATAATACAAATACGCCTATGCCAAGGCCTATTACAGTACCCACCGCGCTGTAACTGTTAAACCTTGCCATTATTTTTGACCACAATGATTTCTCTGAGTTTTCCAGAATTAATAGTGTTGAAACCGGCACAGATGCCATTGCTATTAGCTGAAATATAACAAGCATTAAAACATATTCTGGTATGCTTTTAACCATAAAGACAATTAACAATGATAGGAATGAGCCAAAAAATCCAATTAAAATAAAAATTTTCCTTTTTTTAAATTTATCAGACAGATCTCCCCACATTATAAGTGCCGGTACAGATGCCATGGATGATATTGATGTCACAAGCCCGACAAAAACCACATTGCTGTGCAGGTAAACAACAATAAAAAGCGGTATTAACGGCATTGTGAGGCCTGCGCCTATATTTGAAAATATGTAACCAAGAAACCATTTATTATCCGTGCAATCACTTAAATTCCCTTAAGTGCTTTGATATATATTTATTTTATTGCTAAACCATTTCAGATAATTATAATATAAAAATGCAACTTTAATATTAAATTAAAATTTATTAATGATTATAACGGTAGAGACCCATCAGGTGCTACTTTCTTCCAGTCATCAAGAAATCTGGATAGACCCTCATCAGTCTTTGGATGCATTGCCAGTTTCTTAATTACATCAAACGGTATTGTTATTGCATCAGCGCCTATTAATGCTGCACGGAGTACATGAACTGGATTTCTAACAGATGCAACAAGAATTTCCGTTTTAAACCCATAATTGGAAAATACTGTTTTAATCTGGTTTATAATTGACATACCGTCCTCAGCAATATCATCAAGGCGCCCAACAAATGGCGAGACATAGGCTGCGCCGTTCCTGGCTGCAAGAAGGGCCTGAACTGTATTAAAAATCAGGGTTGTATTTACCGGTATATTTTTTTGCCTGAGAATCTTCATTGCCTTTAAACCCTCAAGTGTCATTGGTATTTTTATGACAGCATTGGACCCTAGGTTATGCAATTTAACTGCCTGTTCAACCATATCCTCAGATTTTGTGCCAACAACCTCAAGGCTGACAGGCCCATTCACTGTTTTAAGTATTTCAGATGCAATGTCAATAAATTTTTTGCCATCCTTCTGGGCCTTTGATATCAGTGTGGGATTTGTTGTTACACCATCTATCAGACCGTAATCATTTGCCTCCCTAATCTCATTTATATCCGCAGTATCTATAAAGATCTTCATTTAAATTCCTCCCTGTAAAAATTTTCTGTTATTTTTTCGATATCGCTTATTCCTATATGAAAGTAATCAAACAGTTCCATACCCTTTCCGCTCTTACCAAAAATATCTGGCATGCCTATTCTTTTAACCGGAACCGGATATTCCTCTGAAACAATTTCAGAGACCCTTGAACCAAGGCCGTTATATATTGAGTGCTCCTCCGCCGTAACTATTTTTCCTGTATCCCTTGCCGCCTTAATTATTGCATCCCTGTCTATTGGTTTTATGGATGACATATTTATAACCCTGGCATCGATATTCTTTGATTTTAAAGCCTCGGCAGCCTTTAATGCAAATGATACCATTATGCCATAGGCCATAATTGTTATATCATTTCCATCCCTAAATGTAACTGATTTTCCCTCCTTGAATTCATAGGATTCTTCGTTTAATACTGGAAATTTTTCCCTTGTTAATCTAACATAGTAGGGGTTCTTCTTTTTGACTGCAAGATAATCAATAACCCTCCTGGTTTCTATGGAATCAACAGGGACAATAACCTTCATATTTGGAAGGCCTGACATTATACCAACATCCTCAAGAATCTGGTGTGTTGGGCCATCCTCACCAAGTGATATGCCGGCATGTGTGACCACAAAATTAACAGGAACCTCGTTATAACATACAGACTGCCTTATTACATTATAGGTATTGCTCAGAAAAACAGCAAATGTGGATGCAAAAACTGTTTTGCCCGCTAGTGATAAACCTGCAGCAGCTGTTACCATGGACTGTTCTGCTATGCCCATGTTGTAAAATCTTTCCGGAAATTTTTTTCCGAATATATCTGTTTTTGTTGAACTTGAGAGGTCTGCATCAAGAACCACTATATCACGATTTTTCTCGCCCAGTGCGGCGAGCTCCTCGCCGTATGCTTCCCTTAAACTTTCCAATATTTCTGTTTTCTGCATATTACATTGCCTCTATATCATTTAATGCCCTAATATATTCCTCTTCATTTTTGGGTGGTGCCCCATGGTATTTAGGATTATTTTCCATATAGCTAACGCCCTTTCCCTTAACCGTATTTGCCACGATCATGGTTGGCCTGTTT
>NZ_JAVYSZ010000005.1:0-93153 GCF_038728925.1 Acidiplasma sp. | reverse complement strand
AATGCTTAATAATTATTAAATTTTATTATAATTTATAACAATGAATTAAAATATAATAAATAAAAATTTATGTTTGAACATTTTATGACTAAATAAATTATATTTCAATATTTTTTTAAATTTTACCGTAGCCGCCTCCCCCGGGGGTCTCTATAATGACCTCATCGTTTTTATTTAATTTGGATGAGAATTTTGCCGGCATCCTTTTTTTTCTCCCTGATGATATTATATAAAGTGATCCGGTCTTGCCCGGGGAACCACCGTGTATACCCCATGGTTTAACCATAAATCTATCAGCTATTACAGACATATACGTTTGATTTGTAACATAAAATGATCTTATTATACCCTCACCACCTTTATGCAAACCATTTCCACCGCTGCCCCTTCTTAATTTATATGCTGTGAAGAACATTGGATATTCCTTTTCTGCTATTTCAATCGGCGTGTTAAGGGTATTTGTCATATTTGAATGCACCCCGGACTCACCATTGGAATTATACCTGCCACCATTACCCCCACCAATTGTTTCATAATATGACCAGTATTTGCCATTATTCTCACCCCCAAGCATGATATTCATCATTGTGCCTGATGATGCTGCAGGTATTTCCTTTAAAAATTTAGATAAAGCAAGTAAAACTGTATCTGCCACACGCTGTGTTGTCTCCACATTGCCACCAGAAACTGGATGCGGTTTTTCTGGGTTTAACAGGGATTTTTCTGGAACCTTAAGGTCTATTATTGAATAAAAACCATCATTCGTGGGAATGTCCTGATTAATTGCACTTCTGATTGAAAATGAAGCGGATGAAAATGTTACCCCAAGGACAGCATTTAAGGGATAATTTATCTGATTATCCGTGCCGGAAAAATCAGCTATAATGCCGTTTTTTGTTACTGAAAGCTTTAGTTTTAATTTTATTAAACCATCATTTTTCTCAAGGAAATCCTCTGATTCATATGTGCCCTGGGGCCATTCAGCCATTGCATGCAGTGATAATTCTCTTGAATGATCTATTAATGTGTTCCATGAGGCATTTATATCATCTCCTGAATATCTATCCAGAAGTTCCTTAATCCTTTTTATTCCCATTCTGTTTGCGGCCATCTGTGCATTAAGGTCCCCTGCTGCAGTATCAGGGTCCTTGAAATTTGATAGTATAAATTTTATGACATCACTGGAAGCCTTTACAGGTGGTATTATGGTGCCCTCCTGATACAAATTTATTGCCTCCGGGTTCAAACTGCCAAATACAGGGCCGCCAACATCAACGTTATGTGCCTTGTTTATAACATAACAAAAAAGTTCGTTCCGGTAATATACAGGTGCAATAAATGTAACATCATTTAGATGTGTCCCTGAAATATATGGATCGTTGGTTACAAGCATTTCATTTTCTCCCAGAATTATACCGTTTTGATTCATATAATCTATTATATTTTTTGCGCCTACCTTAAACGAACCAAGATGCACCGGTATGTGTTCTGCCTGCGCCACAATTCTGCCATTTTTATCCAGAACTGCACAGCTATGATCCATTCTTTCCCTTATATTTGGCGATAGTGCAGATCTTTTCAGTGATACCCCCATTTCCTCCGCAATAAACTGCGTTGCCTTACCTATTATTTCCCAGTTCATCTTACCACCACTATTTCATTATTTTTACCCAGATGGGCATTCCAATTTTCAGGTATAAATGTGCTGCTGCCATCCTCCTCTATAACACAGGGTCCGGCAATATTTTCACCGGCAATAAGGCTGCTTCTTGAATACACATTGATTTCTGTCCATTCCCCATTTATATATGCCTTTCTTTTAACAAATATTTTTTTATTACTCTTTTCGATTTTTATTTCTGGTTTTTCCCTCCTTTCAATGCCAAAAACACGTATTGTAAATATTTCAATAGGCTTATTAAGCCTGAATCCAAATGTATTATAATGTATATTTTCAAAATCCTCAAAGATCCTATCACGACTTATTTCTTTAACCGGCACAGTTAATTCTGAACCCTGACCATAATACCTGCAATCGGCATACATTAGAAATTCAGGATTTTTAAGTTTTCCGAGGAGTTTATTTTTCAGCTCATTAAAATCTGATTCGAGATTTTCTGGATATGATTTACGCGCCTCATAACGCATATCTGAGTATGTTAATCCCAGGGCACTGAAAACACCAGGGCCAGGGGGTATGACCACTGTTTTTATTCCAATTTCCTCAGCAATTTTAACCGCAAACTGTGGGCCTGCACCACCGAAACCAAAGAGGGTGAAGGCTGAGGGGTCAAGACCCCTTTCAACGGTAACAAGGCGGATGCCCCTGGCCATCTCAAGAATTGCAAGCTTAACAGCATTTTCGGAAATTTCATAGGGGTCTCCAAGAGTTGACAGTGCCTTTAATGAGAGGTCCTTTCTTAGCTTAAAATCAGAACCGGACATGGTATCGCTGATAATGCCAAGAACCAGATTTGAATCTGTAAGGGTTGGATATTTACCACCCCTGTTATAACATACCGGACCGGGGTCAGAACCTGCACTTTTAGGACCAATATTTAGACCGCCTGCACTATCCTTCCATATTATTGTTCCACCGCCGGCAGAAACCTCTGACAGGTCAATGAATGGAAACCTCACAGGATACCCTGAACCCTTTATTATCCTTCCATGGTGAGATGAACCGCCAACCTCATATTCAGATGTAATCTCAAAATTCCCGTTAAGTACCGTGCCGGCCTTTGCCGTTGTGCCGCCCATATCAAATGCAATTACATTTTTTATATCCATTATCTTGGCAAATTCTGCTGCGGCTATAACACCTGCGGCCGGACCTGATTCAATTATATTTACGGGCTTTTCAGATGCCTCGTCGCTAAAAATAAGGCCACCAGCATTTGACATGATTTTAATATCAAAATTTCCAAAATCTCTAATGGAGTTTTCCAGATTTTTTATATATTGCGAGGTTACAGGTGAAAGTGCGGCATTAACAACAGTTGTTGACATCCTTTCAAATTCACGCGGTTCGGGTGATACATCGTATGAAATTGATATGTTTTTAAATTTGTTTTCCAGAATTTTTTTGGTTCTTATTTCATTATCTGCATTTTTGTACGAGTGTAAATAACAAACAGCAACTGATTTTACACCCTTTTCCAGCATTTTTTTCTCTATATTTTCTATTTCATCATTATTTATAGATTCAATTATATGACCATTTACGTCTGTTCTCTCATGGACCTCATATCGTAAATTCTCTGGAACAAGGATCCTTGGTCTGTGAAAGTTTAAATTATATAACTCAGGCCTGTTCTGCCTTCCTATCTCTATTATATCCTTAAATCCATATGTTGTTAGAATGGCAACCCTGGGAAGCTCAAGCCCATACTGGCCAAGCAATGAGTTTGTTGCGATTGTTGTTGCATGAAGAAACTCGTCAATTTTTTTACCATTTAAATATTTTTTAAGGCCGTTTAACACTCCTATTTCTGGATTTTTTGGTGTTGTTGGCACCTTATAATAACTAACGTTTTTATTTTCTATAACAACTATGTCAGTAAAGGTTCCACCTATGTCCACAGAAACTAGTACCATAAACTGTAAATTACCATACTATTATTAAGTTTCCTATAAAAACTAATTCATTTATCCGGAAATATAAAATAAATATTTAAATATATGATATTTTTCATAAATTATGTCAAGGTCAAGGGATATAATTCTGGCATCAATGGTTGGAACGATAATAGAGTGGTATGGCATATTTATTTTTTCCTCAGGGGCGGATTATATATCCAAGGTTTTTTATCCGTTTGTAACATCATCGGTGGCCATACTTTTAACACTTTTAACATTCGCGCTTGGATTCGTAACAAGGCCCGTTGGTGCCTATATATTTGGGCATTATGGTGATAGAATAGGCAGAAAAAAAATGCTTTTACTGACATTGATGATATCTGGCATATCCACAGGACTTACCGGTTTAATACCAGGTTATGCCAGCATTGGAGTGGCTGCCATAATTATCCTGGTTATTCTAAGGCTGGTACTTGGATTTGGCCTTGGTGGTGAATGGGGTGGTGCCATGCTTTTAACACTGGAAAATTTCCAGTCCAGGAGGGGATTCTATTCATCCTTTGTGCAGTCAACTGTTGGACTTGGCCTGCTAATTGGTGTTTTTATTTTTTTTCCACTGGCATATTATCTACCGGCAAGTGCAATGATAGCCTATGGCTGGAGGATTCCATTTTTATTTAGTTTTGTAATATTAATTATTGGTGCTTTTATAAGGCTTAAGGTATCAGAAACACCTGTTTTTGAGAATGAAATAAAATCCAAAAAAATCCAAAAATCGCCGTTTAAGGTGTTAATGAAAAGGCACTGGAAGGGTGTTCTAACAGGAACAATTCTTGCAGGTTCCTCCGGAAATTTCTTCTATTTTGCTATTGCACTGCTGCCGGTGCTTATGGAGGAAATTTATAAGATGCCGGTATACTTTGGATTAATAGGTACTGCTATTTTCGGCATTGCGGATATAATATTTGTATTCATGGGCGGGATGATTTCAGATGCCAAGGGAAGAAAAATAATAATAGCATTTGCGAATATCCTTGCACTGGTAATAATATATCCATCAGTATATCTTGTATCAGATTATTATTTTATAATTTTTATAACACTCTTCGGGGTGGCCCATGGTCTAAGCTATTCACCCTTGGGGGCAATGATATCAGAAATATTCCCTGCTGATGTCAGGTATTCTGGTAATTCTGCAGCATACCAGTATGGAAATTCATTTATAGGAGGTCCGGCACCCTATGTTTCTGATTATCTCGGTGGCATTTCTTATGTACTATATCCTGTTTTTACCGTAATTTTTATACTAATAGCCCTTGGTACAGTCATTAAAACAGGTGAGACGAGGAATCTATCAATGGATGTAACAGACGAGGTTGAATCGTAAATTTTTACTTTTTTAAATTAAATATATATAATTATTAATTATAATCAGGTGTGCATGATGTAATTGTGGTTGGTTCGGGTCCAGCGGGTTCCTATTTATCATACAGTCTGTCAAAAAAAGGCTATAATGTTCTAAATCTTGAGGAACATAAAGAGATAGGGAAACCTGTTGAATGCACAGGCCTTGTATCCAAAAGGGTTTTTGATTACATTAAATCGAATTCCAGGATTAATTCAGTGCATGGTGCAAATATATATTTTCCAAATGGAAAGTACATACATGTAAGGAAAACTGAGGAAACAATAGTAATGTACAGGGATGATTTTGACAAGGATGCGTCCGCAATGGCCATATCTGCAGGTGCAGATGTAAGTATAAATTCTAGGGTTATGGACGTTAGTATTAATAATGAGTATGCCGAGGTCAAGTATAAAAAAAATGGAGAGATAATGTATGCAAAGGCCCAGATTGTTGCAGGTGCTGATGGGGCTAACAGCACTGTAAGAAAAATACTTTACAGGGAGCGCCCGGAAAAAATAATATCAACATATCAGGTTGATTCTGCAGCAAGGCTTGAAGATCAGGATGATGTAAATGTTTACATAGGATCACATAACAGCAGGGGTTTTTTTGGGTGGGCAGTACCATCCGGTGATATTACCCGCATAGGTGTTGGGGTTGACCGTGTTAATGCCATAAAATATTTTAAGAATATAAACAAAACCTATGGAGATAATAAGATAATAGGCATAAACGCAGGACCAATACCAATAAGATATCTTAAAAAAACATACGGGAACAGATCAGTTCTTGTTGGAGATGCGGCAGGTATTGTAAAACCATTATCTGGTGGCGGTATATATACAGGCATAGTATCTGCAAAAAATGCTGCCGAGGCAATAGACAGGAGCTTTCAGCATGAGGATTTTTCAGAAAAATCTTTATCGTTATATGAAAAACTCTGGAAAAAGGAAATTGGAAGGGAGCTTAAGATGGATGCCAGAATACAGGATTATTATTCCAGATTAAGCATAAATGATAGATTATTAAACAAGATATATAATGCAATAAATAATGAAAATATTATTAATAAAATTAACTCACTGGGTGATATTGACTATCCCTCAAGGGTGGTGATTTCCGTTATTTTTAAAAGACCACAGCTGTTAAAATACCTTATTTTTAGAAAATAATTAAATTAATTAAATATGTGGGTATTACTGAAAAAATGAATTCAAAACTGGTATATTTATTGCTTTTAATTCTTGTTGTTTTTTTCTGGGGTGTAACATTTCCAATAATGAAGATCTCACTTTATTATATAACACCAGGAATGCTGCTTGCATTTAGATTTCTGCTATCTGCTGCTCTCGTTTTACCCTTAATATTTAAAAATAAAAATATAAAGGAAAGGCATAATGTGGTTTATGGTATAACCGCCGGTGTTCTGTTATTTATAGCATATTATTTTCAGACAGTGGGGTTAAAGTATACAACATCCTCACAGTCTGGCCTCATTACCGGACTCTATGTTGTCCTTCTGCCACTGATTTCATTTTTGTTTTTAAAAATGAGGATAAAGAAAATTGATGTGCTTTCAGCAATAATGGGGCTTATTGGCCTTATAATGATGTCGTCATTTAATTTTTCTGGGAAATATGCATTTGGCGATTTTCTAACGTTTTTATGTGCCATATTTTATGCTATTCAAACAGTTTACGTTTATAAATACACAAAATATCTTGACACAATGGTGTTTTCATTTTACCAGTTATTGATGGTCGGCATCCTGTCATTATTTTTTATGCCGTTAAATATAAGAATTTATTCCGGACTTAAGGTTCCCGTGGTCATCTTTACAATAGTATTCACAGCACTGTTCGCAAGCCTTTTTGCCATAATTATTAATACAAGGGCGCTGAGATACGTGGAACCAACCGCCGCGGGCATTATTTATGTTGGTGAGCCTGTTTTTGCAGTAATTTCCTCAATATTTATATTAAATGAAATACCAACTTATTATATTATTGCTGGAGGTTTAATAATAGTTATATCAATGTTTATAGAAACCATTAATAAGTATTATGAGGGAAAAAACAGCTATGCAATTTAACTATATATCATATATATTCTTATATATAATATATGAATAATATTAATATCTATATCAATTATTAAATTTTTATGGGAAATGATATAAAAAATATAAATGAAGCCCTGGATAATGCAACGGGAAAATTCCATTTAAAGACATTTCTAACAGCAGGTATGGGATTTTTTACGGATGCATATGACCTCTTCATAATAGGAACAGTTATAGCAATACTCCCAATGGTTGGGTGGAGCCTAACAACCACAGACAAGGCATTAATAGGATCAACCTCTCTAATAGCTGCTGTGGTTGGTGCACTTACATTTGGAAGGCTTCTGGATTATTTGGGCAGGAAGGCAGTATATGGTCTGGAGCTGGTGCTTCTTGTTATTGGGGCAATTGGCAGTGCGCTTTTATCGTTTAAAAATCCAGCAGTTTTAATAGGATGGAGATTTCTCCTTGGTATAGGCATAGGTGGGGACTATGCAACTTCTTCTGTTATCATGGCTGAGTATTCAAACATTAAAACAAGGGGCAAATATGTCGGAAGCATTTTATCAATGCAGAGTATAGGCCTTGTTGTTTCCTCACTGATTGCCCTTGCATTTCTTTTAAATGCAACTGTAATACCGCTGGCATATGCATGGAAGATCCTCCTTATAGTCGGGGCAGTACCACCAATGTTTGTGATATATTACAGAAGAAAAATGCCCGAGCCACCAAGATACACGGTTGCAAGGGGAGATGCTAAAAAAGCGGCGGAGAATCTCAAAAACTATACAGGCCTTGATGTGAATGTATCCGGTGATCATGAAAAAGTCAATGCACCATGGTACACATTATTTAAGGATAGAAAATTTTTAATAACATTAATAGGAACTGCAGGTGCATGGTTTTTAATGGACTGGGCATTTTATGGGAACTCAATTATGTCAAATGATATCTTTAAATTCGTTATAACACAGACAGGACTTGCGGGACTTATAAGAAGCACAGAATATTCTGCATTGATATTCACGGTGGCGGCACTTCCGGGTTACTGGCTTGCAACATTTACTCTTGATAAAATAGGAAGAAAGCCAATACAGGTGATAGGTTTTGTGATGCTGGCAGTTACCTACGGAATTTTGGCACTGTTCCCTGTTCTGGATACAGTATCACACGTTGATGAATTCCTTGTGATATATGGTATAAGTTATTTCTTTATGATGTTTGGTCCAAACGTTACAACCTTTGTTTACCCACCAGAGGTTTTTCCGGTTACAACAAGGGGGCTTGGATCTGGCATTTCTGCTGCCGGGGGTAAAACCGGGGCATTCATAGGAACCTTTGTTGATGTCTTTATAATAGCCAGTGGATTATCCCTTTTAATGACAATACTTGCCATATTTGCCATAGCAGCAACCATAATAACAGTATTATGCCTTCCAGAACCAAAGGGCAGGGCCATTGAGGAGGTATCCAGAGAGTCACAGTATATAACCACAAAGCAATAAATTTTTTAATTTTTTATTTTATTATATATTTCTATATTCCCTTTAATTTTACCATCTTCCAAAAAAAATATTCCGCAGTCTATTAATGAATCTATATAAGACCTGAATTTTAGTTCATCAATATTTCTATTAAATAGATGCCTATAATTCCTTAATAAAATTTCAGCATCAAGCGGGATCATATCTCCATGTATTATTGAAAAATAATAATATGAGTATGCTGTTCTTACATAGGGTTTAACAGAATCATTTGCTGCAAAAATTTCAGGAATGGCTGAAAATGTCATGGCAAACATTTCCCTGTCATTTTTAAAACCGGGGTCCTCATTTTTGTATATTATTATTTTATCATACCTTTCTTCATATTTTAATATACCACTATGTTTTATAAGGGAGAAAAATTTTATTCTTTTTGTATCTGCCTGCCTTGATGTGTCCAGTATTACATTCCCATTATTATCCAGGGATCTAAAAATCTCCATCATGGGTGTGTAGGCCATCCTTATTTCAGGTATTTTTGCAAGATAATTCCCGGCATATGATATAATTTTTAAAATATAACTCTTATTTAGTTCAGCGATTTTTGATTTTATCTGCATGAGAGCTGAATTAAACTCCGGACCCTTTATTGTGATATATCCATAAATATTTTCAGCCTCCAGATAAAATACATGGCCAATTTTATTTATTAAATGTATGGAGAGCACATGCTCTGGCAGGAATAAATCTGCATAGGCATTTATCTTTCCAAGGGTTTCTATGGAATCTGGATCAATAAACAAAAAATCTCCATAGTTTTCATGAAGAAATTTATTAAAAAGTGATATTAAATTATCTTTGGTTGTTTGTAACATCTGGTATTTTTGTGTAAAATAATACCTAGCGGTATTCAAAGGCATCACCCTGATACTCTGTAAGCAATTTAAGCTGGCTGGCTGAATCTGAATTTATATTGACATAAACTACCATTTTATTCCTTGATTTTATGAATATCTCCCGAAGTTCATTTTCGGAATATGCCTTAAAAACATTCTTGAATTTATCATTGTAATAATTTATATCCAATATTTTATCATTAACGGATATATCGGGATTGATTTCAATAAATCTACCGGATATAAAGGCTGCCGGAAAAGAATAAAATATACCATCAGGTATATCTGCATTGCCGCTGAACGTTGAATAATCCATGAATAATGCCACAATTCTTCCTTGTTTCATGTATGAAAGCGCATTGGTCATGTTAGAGTCTTCTGAAAGAGATATTGATAATTTTCCTGCATACTTTTTTTTAAGTTTTTTGTTAACAATGCCTTCTATTGTTTTGTAAGCATTATCAAAACTGTGCCTAATTCCTGTTATCCTGTTAAAACCAAAAGTCCTTGATAATTCAATTGGGCTTAAAACACCATCGAGA
Source organism: Acidiplasma sp. (assembly GCF_038728925.1). NCBI lineage: Archaea > Methanobacteriati > Thermoplasmatota > Thermoplasmata > Thermoplasmatales > Ferroplasmaceae > Acidiplasma > Acidiplasma sp. Next base: position 83,182 of record NZ_JAVYSZ010000005.1, on the reverse strand, counting down.
CCCATTGCATTATATATATTAGAATTAACGGTAATACTAAGAGTGTTTATAACGTTATATCTCGCATCGTTTATTGTATTGTAAACAATATTTAAAGCCATATAACAGTAAAAATATAACATTGGGCTATATAAATTATTACATATAACCGGTGTTTTATAACTGACTTTTTTAAATAAATATTAAAAGTAAAATTATTTTCTAACGTTATCCATTATTTTTCTGTCCAGACCAGAAAGGCTTCTGGCCTTTGTTTCAAAGCCTTTTCTCTGCCATATTACTGTCATTGTTAATGATAGCAAGAATATTAACATGACGGCGGATGCGGGAATGATAAATGGAAGTGATGTGTATGTTAAAAGTATTATAATGATGCCTGTACCAACCCATACGGTAAATCTAACAAGTGAAACATAGGTTCCCCTTTTATATGTTGGAAATATTTCAGGCTCAAGCATTCCACGTGATGCCCAGGTAATCTCACCGGGAATGAATAAAAGTACCATTAATGCGACAAGAACCAATCCGTATGTGCTGTGTGTTAATGCCTCAAATAACCATAGAACCCCCCAGAAAACTACCAGTAGGCCATAGGACATTATTGTAAATGTCTTCCTGTTCATTTTTTCAACAATGATAAGGCTTGTGATTATACCCACTATCGTCATTGTAAATCCGCCAATTATCGGTATATCATCTGCGAGTCCCAATGAGAAATAGCTGTAGCCAACGCCATATGAAAAATAAACAAATGCAACATCCTGTGCAATGCCTATTATAATGAGTATAAGAAAGCGCAATGGCAGACCAATATGTGGATTTACAGGTTCTGCATCGTTATCTATCTGCCATGCGTCCTCAACATCGCTGTTTGATTTTAATGCACTCCATGGAATGCTCTCCTTAACATAGAACCATGAAAGCCCAAGTGCGATAAGTGGGGCTATAAAAAGCATGGATATTGCAAGCCTGCTTATCGAATCTGAAAGATGAAGAAAGATGGGGATAAAGGTTAATGCAACCCCAACATTCCCAAAGTTCTGAACAATAACCAGTGATTTTCCTCTAACATTTGCAGGAACGGATTCAACAATCATTGATAAAATTGGTGTTTCAAGTCCTATGGCGGCCATTCCAACAAGAATAAATGATATTATAAGGGCAATAACAAGGTTTGATAAAAAGACAAATATTGCTATACCAATAACAATCATTGCAGACGTGATCATAAAAGACCCGCGCCTGCCTATTTTATCTGCCAAACGCCCTGAGAGAAGTGCCCCAACACCCCCGGCTATATATGGCAGACCCAATCCAATATAAAAGTACTTTGAGGGTAAAATTCCTCCTATTACAGAAACGGGGCCATAACTTTCGGCAACACCATAAACGAGCATCCCCATTGCAAGTGCTATTAGCACCAAGGCGGGGGTGCCTTTTCCACCACTTATTTTATTATTTCCATCCTTAAAATGACCGGGCAAATTACCATCAATATTATCAGCTCCCTGTTCCATTATGGAAAAGTTAAAAAAGTTATAAAAAGCTTTCTCAAAATTTTTTTTTAAAAATGACAAATATCATGAGTTTTAATGTATGCTGTCCAGATTTTATTAAGTTGCCGAACAAACACAGTGAGCTACCTCATGCTGAAACAATGAGGCTTCCTTATTCATTGACAGTTCTATTTTAATTTATATCCATATTGATTTTTAAAATTTCTGCATTATGCTGTGGTCTCGTATCCTAAAATTTTCTTTTTAATAACGTCCTTTGCCTCATCATAATTCTTTGCTGTTTTCCATATATTTATAAATATGATATCACCAACACTTTTTTTTATGGCATCCATGTGTATGTCACGATCGTCTATGTAAACTATTCTATCAGGAGTTATATTAATTCCCTTGGCTTTTAGTATATTAATTAAGTCAAGCAGTCTTTTATCCTTGTCCGGGGTATAATCAGTTGCATTATAATCGAATAAATCAATTATGCCAAATTTCTCCAGGGCCTCCATGGCATGTTCCTTTTTATTCCAGCTAAGGCTGGTTATTATGGCGCCATGCCTTTTACACCAGATCATAAATTCAACAGCACTTTTATAAATTGTTACCACGGTATTTTCCCCACGTATTTTCTCTGAATCTATTTTTTCATAGGGTGGATTAATTCCAGATATGTTTAAATTATCCCAAACAGTGCCGTCCAGATCCATTGCCAGCAGCCATGGTTTACCTTCCATGATAGGTTTATTATAATCTTTAAATAAACTTATCTAACCAAAATTTAAAATTTTATATCAAAAATAACAATAACGCATTATAAATATTTTTTTTAAAATGAAAAATGGTATTTATGACTAAAAATCACTTAATGCCCCTGTGTACCTTTACAGCTATGCCATCTTTATAATATTTCATTTCAGTTCCTGAAACTGTTGCCTTACCAACGGCACAGAGCCTGTCCGAAGAATCTACAACAAGCACATCATTTCCTGCAATTATATTATGATCAAAATCTAATATGAATTTGAAGAATACATTATAACCCTTTGAGTTAAACTCTGCACTGTCTTCTGTAACAACAACCCGTGATAATGGATAATCAAGCATTGCCAATAAAAAAATACCTCCATCTGGAGTTAATGTAAAAAACCCATCGTTTCTCATTGTTGCAATTAGTTTTGAATTCCTTATTATGTTTCTAATATGACCGGTGGTCTTAGATTTAATAATCTGGTCATTATTATTAAAAAAGTTTTTAACACCGAACTGGTAGTCAAAAACAGTATTGATTTTTTCCAGATCAAAATCCCTAATTTTTTCTTTTATGGTATAATCTGTATACGGTATTACTTCGTTATTTATTGATTTTAAATACCTTATATAAGAATCCTTCAGGTCATTGAATATTAATTCTGATGAAACCATCTGCCCAACAGGGAATGTGTTTTCAAGTTCAACAGGAATATATATGCCATTCCATGGAACAAGTATATTAAAATCGTTTTGCTCATAAAAATCTATTAATTTTTGACCCGTGGGCATACCGGGTTTCCATAATTTTTTTGGGATTAAAATAGTTTTTTTACCGTTTGAGATGTATTTGTATGTGTAATTTTTTAATCTTTTTACCCACGGGTTTTCAAGCGAATTGGAATCAAAATAATAGAATGGTGATTTGGATGAAATACTCTGGAATTTAGTTAGAGTATTTTCACTTAAAATGTTAATATAAGCTCTGTAAAGGGCCGGATGTGCATGTGCTATTTCCTCAACATACTGATAAAGTGTATTTTCGTATATCCTCTCCTTAATTTCGTTAATTTCCATAAAAATTGCCTTAAGATTATGCTTTGCCAGTTCCTTTAGTCTAGTTTCCTCTGATTCCTGAATTAATTCCTGTGGTTTATACCGCCCATATAATGGGCTCCATTCTGGAAAATCGAGGAGATCTTTTAAGGATCTTGTACCCTCATGATACAATATTCTATTATCCTTGGCATATTTTATATAGGATGCTGAATCAAAGAGATCCACCCCAAGCATTACTGAAAAGGCGAAAAACATTGGATGTCCCCCTCCAAATAAATGAACCGGCCTTGAAAAATCTGCATTTATTTTTGAATTTATAATAATTTTAACCAGATCATCATACCTGTATGATTCCAGAAGTGGGACAACACCACCTATTGGCAGATAGGGTGCCCTTGACATTAACTGTGCTGAAAGACCCCTTAAATCAGGATATACTGAACCCTGAATTGGACCGGCTATAATATCATCACCTATATCTATTTCCTGTAATCTACGGTATGTTTCCTCCACAGCATGTTTTGATTCTTCATATTTATCCTCCGGCCGGGTAAATATATCAAGTATGGTTATTATATCGCTTCCTATCTTTTTCTGAAAATCAACAATTTCCTTATTTGTATATTCAATATCACCATAAACGTAACTCTGGAATGTTCCTGAATCTGTCATTATGGGGCCATCAAATCCTATTAATTTATGCACACCATATTTAAGAGCATTTTCCCTCAGCGAATCTGTTCTCCTAATTATATAGCTGTTTGTTATTACGGCCTGGGCACCCAGGCTTCTTAGCTCACCCTCTGATAAAAAATTTAGATTTGGATTAATAACAGGTAATACTGTTGGTGTTTCTATATCACCATGTTTTGTATGGAACTTTGCAATCCTTGCCAGATTTTCCCTGTAAAGCAGATGCATGTCAACGTATGGTAAATTTATATATAATGTTAGCCTAATTGCTTTTTAGAAGTTCTGTGCCGATTGCATCAGATATTTTATTTAGTATTAGTTTAAAGTTTTCTATTTCATCCTTATTAAGGTTTTTAAGAGATTCCGATATAATATTTTTAATGAATAATCCAAGTTCCTCATAATAGTTTCTGCCCTCTTTTGTTAATTCCACATTGACTATTCTGCGGTCATTCATGTCGTGTTTTCTCAAAAGCAGATTTTTTCTCTCAAGTCTATCCACTATATCTGTAACCCAGCCATTTGCCAGTGATAATTCTCCCGCGATATTTTTCATTGGCTGCTGACCCTTGGTAAGAAGGTAAATTATTTTGTAGTCTGTAATGGTCAAACCATCCTTTTCCAGCCTTAATTTGATTTTCTTTATATAACATCCAAGTATTTTATCCAGATATTCCCAGATTTCTAATGTATCGTCCAATTTTACTCACCTTTTTAATTTAACAGCCTGCTCCTCATTTGATATTCTTTTAGAGGAACCTGACTTTTTGGTTAATGAATCCCTGATAAATGATAATAGTGCACCCACAAGTGTTATTACAAAGGCAACATAGAATACCACATGTAAGGAGGACATGAATGTTGGGGCAAATATGGTGGGGAACCATGTGCGCTGGGTTATTGTACTTAATGCTGTCGGACTTATTGATGTAACTACACTGGATGGTAGTATGCTTAATATGGCCTTTATAGGATTAATGCCAAGAAGTGCACCAAAAATTGCATCTGTTGGTGGCAGTTTGGAAAATACTGAGGCAAGCTGTGGTGCTCCAGCATTAGTAACCGCTGAAGATAATGCACCTGGAAGTTTTGATGAAAGGCTTAAAATCAATATTGTAAAGAAAATGCCCATACTGGCGGTTGTCCCAACATTTCTTAATGTTGTGAGCATGCCAGATGCTGAACCCCTGCTTTCAGGCGGTACTGATGACATGACCGCTGATGTATTTGGGGCGGTAAACATGCCCATGCCTGCACCGAATATAAACAATAATATTCCCATTTCTATATATATGAAATTATATGGCAGTAATGAAAGAAGGATTAATGCAAATGCTGATATCAAAAGACCAAGGGTTGCTATGCCCTTTGATCCGTGTTTGTCTGATAATTTTCCTGAAAGCGGTCCAAATATACCCATGGCAACCGTCATTGGGAGCATGAATATTCCGGCCCAGAAAGGAGCACTGGCATATGAATAACCGTGGTCTGGAAGCCATATTCCCTGGAATAATATTATTATCATAAACATTAAGCCCATCATACCCATGCCTGAGATCATACCTGAAAAACTGCCTGCTGAAAATGCCCTGATTTTAAATAATTCAAGGCGGAACATTGGCTGCTTGACCTTTCTTTCAACAAACGGGAATGCTATTAAAAGTATTATTCCAATAATTATGGCTGTAATAACCCATGGGTCTGCCCAGCCTGTTGCACTGCTCTTATATGGAACCAGACCGTATGTAATGCCTATTAAAAGTATTATAAGACCTGCACCAAAAAGTAGATTTCCCGGAATGTCAAGCTTCTGCTTAAGTTTAGGTGATGTTTCCTTCAGTTTTAGATATGACCATACCGTGCCAAGGAGGCCAACGGGAACACTAACAAGAAATACATATCTCCAGTTAATTGCAGATAAAATACCGCCAGCAACTATACCTATACTCATTCCTGCTGTTCCTGCTATGGCATTTATACCCAGCGCAGTACCACGTTCTTCCTTGGGAAAATTATCAGTGATAATTGCATAGCTGTTTGCCATTAAAAATGATCCACCAACTGCCTGAACTATTCTAAATATAATTAATTCAAGAGCACCAGTATCACCCTTACCTGGGGTAAAATATAGCAGCACTGAACCAAGTGTGAATATTGCAAAACCAAGATTAAATAATCTTACACGGCCAAAAATATCAGAAAGACGGCCTATGGTAACCAGAAGAACAGCAGTTACTATCATATATCCCATAAGTATCCAGAGCAGGTAGGCAAAAGCACCTGATTGAAATGGATTTAAATCAATGCCCCTAAAAATTGGTGGTAGGGCTATAATAAGTATGCTGGCATTAATTGTGGCCATTAAAACACCTATTGTTGTATTTGACAATGCCACCCATTTTTCCTGAACCATAAAATCATAATTTATTTTGATTATATAAATATTTTGTAAATAAATATTTATTGGTAAACATTTTCCATATAGAAACATTTATGCTTGAAAGTTATCAATAATAAAAAAGCTTTAAATTGATTTATCATATTATTATATCATGATTGAATCATTATTCAGGCCAGAAAGCATTGCAGTGGTTGGGGCATCAAATGATAAAAACAAGGTTGGCAATATAATTTTTAGGAATATTATTTCCACATTTAATGGAAAAATTTTTGCTGTTAACACAAATGGTAGTGTAATAGAAAATTACCAGTCATATAAATCATTAAAGGACATTAAGGAAAATGTTGATCTTGTGGTTGTTGCCGTTCCAAGAGATGCTGTACCCTCTGTAATTCAGGATGCTGTTGACATCAAGGCAGGAGCTGCAATTATTATCACATCAGGGTTTAAAGAAACTGATGAGCATGGTGCCGATCTTGAAAAACAGATAATAGACATAGCCAGAAATGGTAATTTAAGCATTCTTGGGCCAAATACAATAGGGCTCATTACACCAAATTTCAACGCAACATTTGCATTTGAGGATACAATAAGGGGAAATTCTGCACTTGTGGCCCAGAGTGGTGGTCTTGGTGTTTACATGCTGGAATGGGCACAGAAGACAAAAACCGGCATAAGCTACTTTGTAAGCCTTGGAAATCAATCTGATATTACTGAATCGGATGTTTATGAATACCTGTCAAACGATGTTGAAACCAGGGCAATATTCTCATATATAGAAGGTGTTTCAGACGGTGACAAATTTTTAAACGTTGTTCCGGAAATTGTTAAAAAGAAACCAATGATATTTTTAAAGGGTGGTGTTTCAAAATCAGGTTCCGCAGCCATAAAAACACATACCGGAAGCGTTGCTGGATCAATAGATATATTTAAGGCGGCGGTAAGAACCTGTGGTGGTATATTTGTTGACAGCCTTGAGGATATGCTGAATATAGCCAGACTTGTAAACTCAAGTGAAAATGTATCCAGTGATATATTAATAATAACAAATTCTGGTGGCCATGGTGTTTTAACAACAGATGCCATAGATATCCAGGAAATGAATGAAATTCAGCTGCCTGATAGGATCAAGAAATCATTATTAAAAATACTGCCAAAGCAGAGTGTGCCAAGGAATCCCATTGACCTTTCTGGGGACGCTGATTATAAAAGGTACAGTGATGCACTGGAAACTGTTAAGGACCTGGATTGCACAAAGGTTGTAATAGTTCAGTCACTCCCAATGGTAACATGTACAGATGTTGCCAGGGCTGTAATTAAATACAAGGGTACTGGTGTAATAGGAGTTGTAATGGGCATGGATGAGGATTCTGCATCAAAACTCCTGGATTCTGCATCTATTCCGTCCTTTAAATTCCCTGAGGATGCCATAAAGGCAATCAAGTACATGACCTCAAGGTGGACACCGGATAAAAAAATTAGGATAAGCGAACCACCAGAGGAGGCAAAAAAGCTTGTTGCAGGCAAGAACTATCTTAGAGATTTTGAGGCAATGAAACTTATGGAAATTTATGGAATTAAAACACCAAAATGGAAAACTGTTGAAAATGAGTCAGATCTTGATACGGCTGCAGATTATGTTGGGTATCCACTTGTCATGAAGATATCACCTGATGAGCCGGTGCATAAAACAGATGTTAACGGCGTTATAATGAATGTACAGAAGGAAAATCTTCATGAGGCTTTTAAACAGCTTAACTATAAAAGAGTATTGCTTCAGGAACAGATATCCGGGGCAGAGATATTCATAGGGGGCATTAAGGACCCTGTTTTTGGTTACACTGTGGTGTCAGGTGTTGGCGGCATATACATGGAGGTTTTAAAGGATTTAAGCTACGGCCTTGCACCTGTATCAGAAAATGAGGCAATGTATATGATGGATGAAAGCAAGGTTACAAAAATGCTTTCTGCCAGAAAAAGAAACTATGATAGACTTTCCTTAATCAGGGCAATAACAAATATATCAAGGTTAATAGTTGATCTTGATGTTAGCGAGATGGATATAAATCCGGTGATAGTAAATCAGAATGGCGCCTACGCTGTGGATGTCAGAATACTGTTAAATTCAAAACAGGAATAATAATTTTTAATAATATTTTATTGGGAATAATAATATTCCCCCTTTAATTTCTGTTCTCTATCAAGTGCACTGTTCAGTTTATTGATTCTTGGACGCTTTGTAAGCTCATCCCTTCTAAATGTTATTCCGAGGCCTTTTAAAAACTCATTCATGCCTGTCCTCATATCCATGGGACCCTTACTGCAACCTTTAATTCCCTGCTGCCCTGTGAAAACAATCAGGGCATCTGAAATTAGGTCTATTAAATATATATCATGATCAACAACTATTGCACTTTTTTTATTATTTTCCATAACCCTCCTTATTATTTTTGCCACATTCATCCTGTAGGCTGAGTCCAGATGGGCAGATGGTTCGTCTATAAGATATATATCAGCATCTGTTGATAATGTAAGTGCAACCGATGTTCTCTGCAATTCACCTCCAGAGAGATCATTAACATTTTTATCATATAGTTCCTCAACATCTAGCGGACCAATTATCTCATTTTTTATGAACTGGTCTTCCATTTTTTCCTTCATGGTTGTTGAAAAGAGTTCATAAACAGTACCGTCAAAATCCGGTGATATGTACTGTGGTTTGTATGCCACCCTTAACTGGTTCTCAACCTGGCCGGAATCTGGCTTTATTGTTCCTGAAAGCATTTTTATAAATGTGGTCTTGCCAAGTGCATTCTGGCCCAGTACACCGATAATCTCCTCCTTATTTATGTATCCTGACCCAACATGAAGCTCAAAGTTTTCAAATTTTTTTTCAAGGTTGGTCCAGGAAGTTATTTTGGTTGTAACTGTTGTTCTTTTACTTGATTTTACATTAAAATCTATTGATGTTGGTCTTATTCTTACATTTTCCTCCCTTAAATAACCTGATAAAAACGCGTTTATTGCCTTATTTGTTGATTTTTCTTTTGTAATTACACCGTATGCACCGGGACTACCATATACCAGATTAATCTGATCTGCAATTTTATCCAGAAGTGCAAGATCATGTTCCACAACCATTACTATTTTGGTTTCAGCCAGTTTTCTAATAATTTCAGATATCCTTATTCTTTCATTAATATCCAGATAGGATGAGGGTTCGTCAAACAGGTATATGTCTGCATCCTTCATCAATGCCATTGCTATGGCAAGTTTCTGGAGTTCACCACCTGATAAATCCCTGATATCCCTGTGCAGTGATGATTCCATTGATAATTCCGATACAACAAAATCAAGATTTCCATTATCATTATTTTTTAATATATCTATTACTGTACCGGAAACAACCCTAGGAATTAAATCCACATACTGATTTTTCAGCACTGCCTTTTTATTTCCATTGTACAGATCCTTAAAATACTGCCCCATCACACTTTTGGAGAATCTTGATATAACCTCATCACGGTTATCCTTAACATTGTAATTACCAAAGTTTGGTATCAATATTCCTGATAAAATATTCATGGTTGTGGTCTTGCCAAGTGCATTCTGGCCAAGAAGTGCTGTTACCCTGCCAGCCGATAGGGATGGCAGTGAATAGAGCCTGAAGGAATCCAGACCGTACTGATGAACTATATTTTTATTTAGCTCATCTGGTATGCTGACTATCTTAATAGCATTAAATGGGCATCTCCTAACGCATATGCCACAGCCAATACAAAGCGATTCTGTAATAACAGGCTGTGCATTTGCATCGGGAAATTCTATAGTTTTTGTTCCATTCCTCACAGGTGGGCAGTAATACTGGCATTCGTGATTGCATCTTTTCGGATGGCATTTATCCTTATCTAGAATGGCTATGTGCATATTTTTAACCTAATAATTATTAATATTTTAATTTGCCTTCCAGTATTCATCTGGAATTTCATTGTAGATATCGAATGTTGAATCATCACTATTTGTCTGTATATTCATTTCTGAGAGTTCTATAACGCGATTAACATTCAAAATCCAGTAATGAATGCGCCATTCCCTTCCATCAAAAAGTGTTGTTTCTTCTCTTTCTGTTTCAAGAATTCCAAGATCCTCCATAGTATAGAAGACATCACGATCCTCCGGCTCAAGCATATTATCAATAACCCGGGTGCCGTACCCAAAGAAGTTAATAATATGTTCCGCTGATGACTGCGCCTCCTCTGACCCCATCTTTCTCTGCTGCAAGCTTAAACCGTTGCTTATTGCCCTTGCAAGCTCATCTATCTTCACATAGTTTCTGGACCTTACCTTTTCTATTTCCACATCGCTTATCGCCATTTCAATCACCTTGATAACATACCATATTACATTTTAAATAATAAGGTTATTCAATTAATTAAAATATGGCTTAAATTATATTTAAATTTTATTATAATTCATGTAATTTTGTCTATATATCTTATATAGAATATATAGGTTATATTTATAATAAATAGGAAAATAGAGAAAATAGTGGCAAAGATGACTACTGTGGACGAGGCCTTGGATAATGCAAAATCCTCAAAGTTTCATTATAAGGTTTTATTTGTGTCAGGTCTTGGATTCTTTACAGATGCATATGACCTTTTCATAATTGGTGTTGTTATACTTATACTACCACTTGCTGGATGGAATAATATATCAATTTTTTATAAGGGATTAATAACATCCACCGCTTTATTATCCGCCATTATAGGGTCAGTTACATTTGGAAGGCTACTAGACTATTTAGGTAGAAAGGAGATATATGGGCTTGAGCTGGTAATGCTAATAGCTGGTGCGCTTGGAAGTGCATTTTTAACACCAACCAACAACATTCTGGTATTTATATTATGGAGATTTCTCCTTGGTGTGGGCATAGGTGGAGACTATGCAACCAGTTCAACAATAATGACAGAATACTCAAATACATTAAACAGGGGCAAATTTGTTGGCACAATATTTTCAATGCAAAGCTTTGGGCTTCTTGCAGGACCATTAATTTCAATATTGTTTTTAACAAGTGGTTTAAGCCCATCATTAACATGGAGGCTACTGCTGGCCATCGGGGGTATACCTGCCATGCTTGTCATATATTTCAGAAGAACCATGCCTGAGCCCCCAAGGTATACTGCAGACGTTCGTGGCGATATTAAAACTGCAGAAAAAAATTTAAGGAGCTACACGGGAATAGATGCCCAATCTAAAAGAGCAGAAAAGGTAAATGCAAAATGGTATGATTTATTTAAGGATAAAAAATTTCTTATAACATTAATAGGCACTGCAGGGACATGGTTTTTAATGGACTGGGCATTTTATGGAAACTCAATTATGTCAAATAGCATTTTATCATTCCTTGTTCCAAGCGGTTTAAACGGAATTAATGCAATTATACTAACAAATAAATATTCAGCGTTAATATTCGGGATAGCAGCCTTTCCTGGATACTGGGTGGCTGTTTTTACACTCGATAAAATTGGCAGAAAAAAAATACAGATTACAGGATTTTTAATGATGGCAATTTCATTTGGTATCATAGCATTGTTTCCAGGGATAATAAGCGCAGCCTATGTTTATTATTTTTTAATGATTTATGGCATTAGCTACTTTTTTATTATGTTTGGGCCAAATGTAACAACGTTTGTCTACCCACCAGAGGTTTTTCCAATATCAACAAGGGGTTTCGGTACTGGCATTTCTGCAGCAGGTGGTAAAACAGGCGCCTTCATAGGAACATTTGCAGATACATTAATACTTGCGTTTACAAATTTAAGCTTCTTAATGTGGATACTCTCAGTCCTTGCAATTTTGGGCTGTGCCATGACAGTTTTTCTTTTGCCAGAAACAAAGGGTAAAACATTGCGTGAATCATCTGGAGAAAACAGATACATGAATCAAACTTAAAATTTTTAAGGTTTTTTAGCATAATGCATTATGAATATTTTATTTCCGTCAAGGAATAATAAAAGAAGTGTTGAAATTTTTACAGAGGATTCCGCTGGAAATACTGTTATCAATGGAAAAAGATTTAATAAATTATATGCAAAAATGGACAGATCTTTTATAAAGGACTTTCTGGAAGAAAATAAGATATTTTCTGGCTATGAGGATAAAATTTCTGAAAATATGGTAAATAAGATTGATAATAAAAAAACAGTGATTATGGGGATTTTAAATGCAACCCCGGATTCTTTTTATGCCGGTTCAAGGATTCTGGATAAGAGCAGAATAGATTCAATGCTTGATGAAAAACCTGATATAATTGATATAGGGGGTGAAAGTACAAGGCCGGGCAGTCTTCCTGTGCCACCAGATATTGAGACTGAAAGAATAAGACCTGTTATTGATTACATAAAATCTGTATCAAACATACCTGTATCAATTGATTCAAGAAATTATGATACAATAAAGGCTGTTATTAGCATGGATATAGATTATATAAATGATATATCAGGTTTCTCTGATGAAAGAATGATAAAAATTGCATGCGATTATAATGTTAGGGCTATTGTAATGCATATGATAGGCACACCACAGACAATGCAGAACTTTACTGAATACGATGACATTATATTTGAGATAAATAATTTTTTTTATTCCAGGATAAATAAAATGTTAAAATTTGGCATAAAACCAGAGAATATAATAGTAGACCCTGGCATAGGTTTTTCCAAGGATACCAATGGAAATATTACCATATTAAGGTCTCCATGGTCTTTCTTTCTTGGCTTTGACACACTGTTTGGCACATCAAGAAAAAGATTCATAGGCACATTAACCGGATCTGATGTTAATGATAGACTGGGTGGAACAATAGGAACATCAATTTATTTGAGTGAGAATGGGGTTGATATACTTAGGGTTCATGACCCTGCCCAGAACAGGGATGCAATAAATGTATTCAGAAAATTAACGTCCATCGACGAATAATTTTCTTTGTTTTTTACGTATAGTTTAAATAGATTTCTGCGATTAATCATATAATGATTAAGGTACCGTACAGTGTGAAACTGCCTTCTGGCGAGAGATATTCATTTATAAAAAATACATTAAAATCACGTACACTGTATACAGTATGTGAGGAGGCACACTGTCCAAATATGGGGGAATGCTGGGAGAGTGGTACAGCAACTTTTATGATTCTTGGGTCTAACTGCTCGCGTGGGTGTAGATTCTGTGCGGTTACCCACGGAAAAATGCTACCAATTGATCCAGATGAACCACAGAAGGTTTATGAGGCTGTAAAATTAATGAGGCTGGATTTTGTTGTCATTACCTCTGTTGACCGTGATGACCTTCCAGATAAGGGGTCACAGGCTTTTGCCAATGTAATATCTAAACTTAAAACAGCTAATGTTAAAATAGAGGTTTTAATACCAGATTTTAGCGGAATCCATGAGTTTATTGATAAAATAATAAATGCCGCCCCTGACGTCATTGCACATAATATAGAGACAGTACGCAGGCTTACGCCACACGTAAGGGACCCAAGGGCCGGGTACGATCAGAGCCTAAACGTTCTTAAATATGTTAAATCCGTTAATAAAAAGATGATTACAAAGTCATCAATAATGATTGGACTTGGAGAGACTGATGAGGAGGTCATTGAGGCCATGAAGGATCTTAGGAATGCGGGCGTTAACATTTTAACTGTGGGGCAGTATCTAAGGCCAACAAAAAAACAGCTCGAGGTAGTGGAATATTCCCCAATTGAGAGATTTAAATATTTCGAGGAAAGTGGATATAAAATGGGTTTTGATTACGTTGCCTCAGGCCCGTTGGTAAGAACATCCTACAGGGCAGCGGAGGCGTACGTAAAGGGAATGCTGAATGGAGGTGGAAATTATGATTGAAGAGGCAGATATTAGTAATGAAAAGGTGTTGGAGGCTTACAGGAATCTTGTAATGGAAAGAATGCTGGATAAAAAGATGCTAAATGCAAGCAGGCAGGGGTTTTTGCCGTTTTACATACCACTGATGGGGCATGAGGCCATACATATTGGTATTGGCCTTGCATTGAGGAATGTTGATTATTTTTATCCATACTACAGGGATTTTGGTGCACTGGTCCAGCTTGGAATTCCCATGGATATGATAATGTCCCAGGTTTTTTCCAATGCATCAGATAATGAGCTTGGCAGGGATATGCCGGATCATGTCTCATTTAAAAAATACAATATAGGGGCTGTAATAACACCCGTGGCTGGACACCTCATGTCGGCTGCCGGAATTGCATATGCAAAGAAATATAGAAAGTCTGATGGAGCGGTATTGACAACCTTTGGAGATGGGGCAACATCAACACCAGATTTCCATGTTGCAATGAACTTTGCAGGTGTTTATGACCTTCCTATGGTATTTTTGTGTGAAAATAATGGATTTGCAATATCTGTGCCAACATATCCAAATGAGGAGGGGCAGTCAGATGCATACGAGGAGACAAGAGGCCCAATATATAAAAAGGCGGAGGCCTATGGTTTTGAGGGCATAAGAATTGACGGCACAAGCTTTTTGGAGGTTTATAAGCAAACAAGAAAGGCGCTTGAAAATGCGTCCAATGGGCCAGTGCTGATAGAGGCAATGACATACAGAATGGGGCCGCACTCCACTGCTGATGATCCGAATAAATACAGAAAGGACGAGGTTCCAGAGGGGAGTGATAAGGATCCCCTTATTGTAAACCAGAAAATATTGAAGGACATGGGTATTCTCACGGAGAAGAAAATTCAGGATATAAACAATGAAATTGATGATTTGACAAGCAAACTTGTAGACAAATATGAAAAAGCACCAAAACCTGATAAAAAAACAATACTGGATAATTTATATGAAACAGACCCATGGTATATAACTGAGGAAAGGGGTGATATAGAATGACCACAATGACAATGGTAAAGGCACTTAACAGTGCGCTTGACAATGCAATGGAAAGGGATGATTCAATAATTTTAATGGGAGAGGATGTTGGCGTAGATGGCGGTGTCTTCAGGGTAACTGATGGGCTTCTGGCAAAATATGGAAAGGAAAGGGTTCTGGATACACCACTTGCAGAACTAGGAATAGTTGGGTTTGGAATTGGAATGTCCATGGCCGGCCTAAAGGCAATACCTGAAATACAGTTTCAGGATTTTATATACACAGCAATGGATCAGATAATAAACCAGATGGCAAAGCTAAGGTACAGAACCAATGGAGATTACACACTTCCAATGGTTCTTAGAACACCCTACGCTGGGGGTGTTCACGGCGGGCCCTACCATTCACAGGCTGGAGAGGCATACTTTGCCCACACGCAGGGTTTAACTGTTGTAACACCATCAAATCCATATGATGCCAAGGGTTTATTATTATCATCGATAGAGCTTAATGATCCGGTTATATTTTTGGAGCCTAAAAGGCTTTATTATGCAACAAAGGGGGATGTCCCGGACGATTACTATACAGTTGACCTAAGAAAGGCCAATATTTTAAAGGAGGGTGATGACCTTACAATTATAACATATGGACCAACAGTTCCGCTTGTCATGGATACTGTAAACAAGAACAATGTAAATGCGGATGTTATTGATTTAAGAACAATAAACCCCTTTGATGTTGATGCCATTTTAAATAGTGTGAAAAAAACCTCAAGGGCGGTTATAGTTACAGAATCCCCAAGGTTATTTGGCGTAAGTGCTGAAATTTCTGCAACCATAGCGGAAAGGGCAATTGATTATCTTGCAGCACCAATATTAAGAGTTTCAAGCCTTGATATACCTGTGCCATTCGCGCTTGAGGATTATTATGTGCCAAATGAGCAAAAAATAATGAAAGCAATAAATAAAGTTTTGCAATACAGGTGATGTTATGTATACATTAAAATTACCACCAATCGGCGAGGGGATACAGGAAGGAGAAATAGTAAAATGGGATGTTAAGGAAGGAGATACCATAAAAAAGGATCAGGACATTGTTGAGGTTATGACTGATAAGATTACTGTGAGAATACCTGCCCCGGTATCAGGAAAGATTTCAAAAATTCTGGTTCCAGAGGGCAAAACAGTAAATATCGGTGATCCGATAGTCCAGATAGATTCACCGGATGAATCAAATGAGGTAACCACGGAGAATAAACCGGTGGAGGAACAGCCAAAAACTGAACAGGTATACTCTGTTAATAATGAGAACATACCGTCTGTGAAGGCCACACCATCTGTAAGGGCCTATGCCAGGTCAAAAAATGTTGATATATTAAAGGTAAAACCAACCGGTCCTGATGGCAGAATAACAAAGGACGATATTGACGCATACCTTAAAAATACCACTGCGCAGAAAACAGAGGTAAAAAAACCGGAAAATCCTGCTGCAGGTGATGAAATTTTCAATGTAAGTGGCATCAGAAAGGTAATTTTTGATAAAATGACAAAATCAAAACAGATAATGCCACATTTCACTGTAACTGATTTTGTGGAAACCCAGGAAATACAAAAAACCATAGAATATTATGCAAAAAAGGAGTATCTGAGTTTTACGTCATTCTTTGTTAAGGCATGCACCATTGCATTTAAGGATTTTCCAAAATTAAATGCCATATACAATGAGAATGACAAAAATTATACCATTAAAAAGGCATACAATATAGGTGTTGCTGTGGACTCACCGTATGGTTTAACTGTTGTGGTGATAAAGGATGCCGATAAAAAGGATTTGTTTACAATCTCAAAGGAAATTAAGGACCTTGCTGAAAAGGCTAGAAATAATACACTTACACTGGATGAGGTGCGTGGTTCCACATTTTCAATAACCAATATAGGTGCAATAGGCGGTATTATGTCAACACCTGTAATAAATTATCCGGAGGTTGCCATACTTGCAGTAAACTCCAGAACAACAGCAATAATCAACAATGAAATGAAAACAGGTCTGTATCTAACCCTGGCATGTGATCACAGGTTAATCGACGGTGCTGAGGCGGCCAGATATCTTCAGAGGGTAAAGGAAATACTTGAGCACCCCATGGCATTTATTGGTGATTAAAAATGGATTATGATGTAATAATTCTTGGTGCAGGTGCAGGTGGTTATCTTGCTGCCCTGCATCTGGCCAAAAAAAAGAAAAAGGTTCTTATTATTGAGAAAGAGAAATTCGGTGGTGAATGCCTAAACTATGGGTGCATACCATCAAAGGCATTAATAGAACTCTCTGAAAATATATTTTACCTAAAAAATATGCCTGGCATGACCCTTGATTATAAACTCAACATGAAGGACTGGCAGGCATGGAAAGATTCAATGATAAAGAAAATTACAGGCGGTGCTGAGGGTGCATGCAAGGCCAGCGGCGCCACTGTGCTTTACGGGGAGGGAAAAATAGTCAATAAAAATACGGTTAATGTAGATGGTAAAAATTATACTGCAGATTATTTAATTCTTGATACCGGTTCTGTACCTGTAAAAATAAAAGGTATAGATGATGTTTATTATAACCGTGAAATTCTCGCAATAGACCATATACCAGAAACACTTGTTGTTATTGGTGGCGGTTATATAGGCATTGAGATGGGTACGGCATTCAGGAAACTTGGTTCTGATGTATATATTGTTGAAATGAAGGATAGGATACTTCCTGAGGTTGATGAATATCTTTCTAGGGCAGTTGATAAAAGGCTCAGAGATCTTGGAATAAAAATTTTAACCAGTAGCAGGGTTCTTGGTGTGAAAAAGAACAAGAATTATACTGTAAAAATAGAAAATTCCGGCGATATAATTGCGGAAACCGTTTTAATGGCCGTTGGCAGAATGCCAAATACACAGGGATATGGCCTAGAAAACCTCAATCTTGAAATGGATGGGCGGTTTATAAAAACGGACCAGCATAAAAGAACAAGTGTGGATAATGTTTATGCCATAGGCGATGTTTCAGGAATGCCCATGCTTGCACATAAGGCATTTTATGATGCCTATGTTGCATCTGAAAATATTCTTGGCAATGATACAGTGGTGGATTATAAATCCATGCCAATGGTGGTTTATACAGACCCGGAAATAGCATTTACAGGTAAAACAACAGATAAATATAAGCAGATACCTGCCATGGCAAATCCCAGAACACTGACAATGAACCAGCAGGATGGCTTCTTTAGGGTATATTACAATGATGATGGGACAATAAGTGGTGCGGGTATCGCAGCGCCAAGATCCTCAGAGATTATAGCTGAAATTGGGCTGGCCGTTGAATCTGGTTTAACACTGGATGATATGTTTATGACCGTACATCCCCATCCCACGGTATCTGAGGGCATTAAGGATGCATGCGAAAATGATTAATTATTATATTGATTTAAAACGCATGGATTATGAGAAATGCCTTCGATTACAGTACCACCTTGTGGAATTAAGAAAAAATGATAAAATACCAAATACCGCACTTTTTGTTGAGCATAACAGCATATACACCATAGGAAGAAAGGCAGACCCAAAAAACTATGAAAATGTTAATGTATATAAAACTGACAGGGGTGGCGATGTTACATATCATGGCCCGGGGCAGATAGTAAATTATTTTATCTTCGATGTAAATATTGATGGCAGGAGGGAAATTAGAAGATTCCTTGAAAATATTGAAAATGCATACATTAAGATGCTGGGTTCCTTTGGGTATTCGGCCATGCTGGATGAGGAGCCCGGTATATGGATAGAAACTGAAAAGGGAAAAAAGAAGGTTGCCTCAATTGGACTCGCAGTAAAAGATAATATTTCATATCACGGTATTGCCCTAAATATAGGGCAGGAGGCTGTCAATGGCTTTAATCTAATAAACCCCTGTGGACTTGATAACAGCGTTATGTCCTATGTTGATATACCAAGAGATAAGGCCATAGAGGCAATAGTTTCGTCACTGGCTGACTACTTTGGGGAATTCCAGAAAATAAATATAGACGACATCAAATTATTATAAAAGCCATAAGGTCTACATTTAAGAAATAATTTATATATAATATTTCTATGAGGTTCTTTTAATATCCCAAATTCTCTCCTCAATGCCAAGCCTTTTGTTCGATGCAAGTGCATGCATAAAAAGAAGTGATGAAAGTCTGTTTAAATAAATTAAAATATATTTATTTACCTGCATTTTCTTGGATACATATACTGCAAGCCTTTCTGTTCTTCTGGCAACGGCCCTTGCCATATGAAGTGAAACTGCGGAAATATCACCATCTGGAACAATAAAAAGGTGTATTTTACCAATTTCTTCACGGTATTTTTTCACAGATTCCTCAAGCCACCTTACATCCTCATCCTTAATTGTTCTGTGGGTGCTTTCTGCAGTTATATCCTCACCAATAACAAAGATGTCGTTCTGAATTTTTTTTAGATCATTTTTTATGTCTTCCCATTTTGAATTTATGAGGGCAAAACCAACAAATGTGTTTAATTCATCAAGGGTTCCCTCGAGGTCCACCATGGGGGAATCCTTACCAACCCTTATTCTCAGGCCGGTATCGGTTTCCCCGGAATCGCCACGTCTTGTAAACATAATAGCATATAATATGCACAGATTTAATATTTTTTAGTTTTAATTTTGACAAAAATATATATAAATAATAATATTTTTTATTCTTTTCTTTTTATGGTAATTGGTATAACATTGTTATTAAATTCACACATTGCAATTTCAATGGGATCAATGATGTCAGGGGAAATATCTATAATCACAGGTGCACCCATTGCAATTTGCAATGCCCTGGCACCAATTATTCTCGCCTTTTCAAATTTTGTCAACATCATAAAAATCATTTAAAGCATAAACTGTATTAAATAATATTACATAAATGTTTCGAATATTATGATAAATATATATTATTTTTATAAATTAATTGTTAATAACCTCGCCAAAATCAAGTTTTGTAAATGGTGGATTCTGTTTTTTTATTGCAAATTCATCTATTGAAAGTAATTTTTCAAATGTACTGCCCTCTATTTTCACTGTATTATTTATCATTGACCAAACCTCAGAGGCACCCGTTGGGACATATGGATAAATCATTAATATGAGGTACTGTGCAATTTTTAATGAAGTATAAAGTATATCATTGCATGCTTCCTTATTCTCTTTTATTATCTTCCATGGCTGCGCGTTATTAAAATACTGATTTGCGGATATAACCAGTTCAAGCCATATTTGAAGACCCCTCTTTATATGTATTTCAGATACCTCCTGACTATACTGATCAAATTTTTCCTTAAACATATCAAGGATTTTTTTATTTTCCCCGGATAACTTTTCAGGTTTATGTATGCTTAACTTATTTTTATCAATAAAACTTATAAGCCTGTAAATATAATTGCCAAACTTGTCCACCAGTTCCGAATTAACCTTGTCCTGAAATTCCCTCATGGAAAAATCAGAATCCCCTGTTTCAGGGAGTATTGATGCCATATAATATCTTAATGAGTTTTTATCCGCTATCTTTAAAATTTCATTTACAGTAAAACCTATGCCCCTGCTTTTAGAAAACTGTTCACCCTGGAATCTGAGATACTCATTTGCCGGAACATTATAAGGTAGATTATAATCTCCATGGGCTATTAGCATTGCAGGCCAGATAATTGTATGAAATGGTATGTTATCCTTGCCAATAAAATAATATGATTTTATATTCTTATCAAGCCAGAATGATTTCCAGTATTCAGGGTTGCCAATTTCCGTGGAATATTCCCTTGCACCTGTGATATAGCCTATTAGAGCCTCAAACCAGACATATATTTTTTTATGTTCATAACCATTTATTGGTATTGGGACACCCCAGTCAAGATCCCTTGTAATTGCCCGTGGCTTGAGACCATCACTTACAAAATTCTTTGTATATTTTAACACATTTGGTTTCCAAAAATCCTTGGTACCAAGGTATTCAAGAAGTGAGTCCTGAAGTTTATTTAGCATTAAAAAATAATGCTCTGTTTCCCTGAATTCTGGCCTTTCCCCACCAATTTTGCACACAGGATCAATAAGTTCTATTGGGTCAAGTGTACGTCCACAGTTATCACACTGGTCGCCCCTGGCCTCCTTATAACCACAGTATGGGCATGTTCCCTCTATATACCTGTCCGGCATAAACCTATTTGATTTTCTGCAGTATGGTGATACCATATATCTTTTTTCAAGAAATCCCTTCTCCAGAAGGTTCATAAAAAATTCATCAACGTCCTTAACATGTTCAGCGTCTGTTGTTCTTGTAAATTTATCGAAGATAATATCAACATTTCTGAATGTTTCCATATGTTCTGAATGATATTTATCTGCTATTTCCTGTGGTCTTTTATTATTTTTTTCGGCTGTTATTGTAATGGGAGTGCCGTATTCATCACTGCCAGATATGAACATTACCTCTGTACCCGATAACCTGCTGAAACGTACAAATATATCCGCACCAAGATATGCACCTGCCAGATGTCCGAGATGCAGTGGCCCGTTGGCATAGGGTAATGCACAGTTAACCATAATTTTTTGTTCATTCATTGCAACTATATAATAAAATGAAATTTAACTTTTTATTAATAAAAAATGCAGCGTATTTATATTTTTAAAAAATTTATGTGCATGAATTATATTTTTCCTGACCTAGCAAAGCTCATTTTTGCAAGATTTCTTGATACGTTTTTATAGTATGTATTTCCATTTAATATCTGTTTATAAAAATCAATGGCAATATCATAATCATGTATGTTAACAGGCTTTGGGACTCCATCCTTACCGCCCAGACAGAATGAGAACTTAACAGGATCTGTAAATGAGGGTTTATCGCCATATACAAGTTCAGCAAGATATGACAGAGCCCTAATGGTGGATTTATCCACCCCTTTTATGTTTATTAGTTCTCCAAAGTTATCAGGATTGTATTCATAAAGCATCTTCATTTTTTCCCAGTTTATCTTAAAATTTAAATCAAGAACGGGGCGTGATTCCATGTAATTATCAAGTGTTCTCTGTCTCATATAGTTAACTGGATTCTCCTTAATCAATGAAATAATATCCTTCCTATTCTGCTCACTTTTTGACGTTGAAAGATCAAGTATGTTTGAATTTTCAAAACCGGCAATTCCATTCCTTTTATCGCTGTAAAAATCGATATTATTTTTAATCCAGTGATAGCGCCTGGCCAGACCAATTTTTTGATTCATGCCCTGGTTAATAACAGCATAATTGCCATTATAATCCAGAATAATAAACTGCATGTAAAGATCAAATCCATCCTGAAGAACCTTATTGTCTATTTTTCCAATAATCCTTGAATCCTCACGGATCTTAGATAAAATGCCTGATTTAATATTCCCATCCTGTTCAAGTTTATCAAATTCCTCTCTAATAGAGTTTAGATGCCTGCCCTTCCCTCCCAGGATTTTAACCTCATCCTTTTTATTTAGATATTCCTTAAGTGCACTCAGCGTTGCAGTGGTTGTACCACTCGAATTCCAGTCAAAGCCTATGGCAAGTGAAAGTGAGTGAAACCAGAATGGATCGGCAAGTTTTTCAAGGAAAAAATCTGTGCTATAATTTTCTATCATAATATCTGATATTATGCCACCAAGCTCAACCATTCTTTTATAAAGGTATTCAGGCGGGTGGCCATAGTGAAGCGGCATTATTGAGCTACCATTATTTCTCATTATAGATAAATATGAATATTAACAATATATTATTTTCCATAGCGATTTATAAAAGTTTTTGAAAGGTTTATTTATAAAAATAAATGAAATTCTTTTTGTTTTTATAATTTTTATATTTAAACATATAATGAGATTTTTTAATCTCTGGTAAATTGGTATTTTTATTTCATCCATCTAAAATCAAATATATTATAAAGGTCCGGCCTGAATCTCACTATAAAGGCATTTCTAATGGATTCCATTATAAGGTCATACCTTTTTATATTGTAATTTGATATTAAACCTATAATACCCTCCCTTTTACCGATATCAGGTATATTATATATCTCCTTTATTGCATCGGATACGGACAGGCCTGACCTTACCACATCAACAATATCTTCAGGCAGTTCAAATCCACTGCTTACGCCTGTGGTTATTCTGCTATAACGGTCTATTACAGCACAGTAATGGAAATCATAATAAACATTGTTTATTTTATTATAAAACAATCCAGATTCTATGCCAATGGAATAATCATTATCCCTTAAACCCTTCATGGCACGGAGCCTTGCGAGCCTTGGCGTATCGTCACCGTATGGCTGATCTGTATCGGTTTCATACTCATGATTCTCAATAACATCAAAATTTTTCATGAATTTATTTAAAAAATCCCTAAGCGCCATTGTTTTTAAACTATTATTTGTGGATATTGAGATTTTAATTGGATTTTTCCTCTTGCCTGTTCTTGTTATTTCACCATATTCAATTCTTGTGGAGCTAATTGGAAAAAAATCCTCTGCCAGAACAAAGGGCACCTTAATTATGTTTAATGGCCTCATATTCATTTCATTGCGTTTATTATTAATATAAATCGCGGTTGAATATGTTTCCGGAGAAACAATGAGATTTGCCTCTTTTATTTTTAATGTCTCGCCAAATTTATCATTTAGTTCATGAATTTCGTAATTATCTGTATATTTATCCATAAATTTTTTTAGCCTTTTTAGCCTTGTTCGATATTTTATTATAAATTCCTTGTTTCCAATGACATAATCATCACTGGTCAGGCCTATAATCACCCTGCATCCGGTATCTATTGCTGTTCTGAGCATTAATTCATGGCCCTTATGAAAATGGTTAAAGGTGCCACCCACCAAAGTATACATATAAGGAAATTAAAAAAACATTATTAAAATATCTCCATGTGACATTTAACTCCATCCAATATTTTAAAATTTAAAGATCAGTTTTTAACCTCCTCCTCTATAGTTTTTGCAAGCCTCCTGACACCCTCCACTATATCAGAATCAGAGGAATATGTAAAATTAAGCCTCATGGTGTTAATTTCTGGATTGTTTTGATAAAATGCAGAACCTGTAATATATGCAACCTTATTTTTTAGTGCCCTTTCAAGCATTTTTGATGTATCTATATTATGGTTAAGTTTTAACCATAGGAACATTCCACCATCAGGCTTTGACCAGACAGCGTCCTTTACATGTTCATCAAGTGATTCCAGCATTATATCCCTCTTCTTTTTATAGAGTTCTATGGTTTTTGGTATCTGCTTATATATTATTCCCCTGTTAAGATACTCATATGCTATGTACTGGGATAACGAATCACTTGCCAGATCAAGGGCCTGCTTAAGTATATTGTATCTTGATAGGACCTCAGGCTGTGATACTGTATAACCGGTTCTTAATCCGGGTGACATCACCTTTGAGAATGTGCCAAGATATGTAACAATATCATGGTCATCAAGGCTTTTTAATGTGGGAATTTTTGTTCCAGAATATCTTAAATCACCATATGGATTATCCTCTATGACCGGTATATTATTTTCGTATGCTATCTCCAAAAGCTGTTTTCTCCTATCAAGAGTCATTGTATATCCTGCAGGGTTTTGAAATGTGGGTATTGTGTATATGAACTTTGGTTTCTTTCCAATGGATTTTAGATATTCAAGCTGTTTTTCAAGTTCTTCAATAATCATACCATTTGAGTCCATTTTTACAGATACTGAGTTAACAAGATTGGCATTTAGTGATGATATCATCCCAACGTATGTTGGTGCCTCTGTAATAACATAATCTCCAGGATTTGCAAATATTTTTGACAGGGCATAAAGTGATTGCTGTGAACCGGTGGTGACCATTATGTTATCTGTATCTGTTTTTATATTTTCATCCCTATCTAGAAATTTCCTTATCTCATTTTTTAACAGCTGTAATCCGTCTGTCTGTCCGTACTGCAGAGCCTGGGATGCATAATTCTCTATAACATCATCCATAATTTCCTTAAGTTCTGCGGAGGGGAAAGTTTCCGGATTTGGAAGACCCCCACCAAACGATATCATACCGGGCATGGTCACATACTTCAATAGAGACCTAATTTCAGAGGATTTCATCTTCCTTAAGTTATCAGAAAATTCAAAACTCATGGCTAATTATATTAAGACGATATATAAATTTTTATTATGGGAATAAGAAAATAAAAAAATATTTTATAATGGTTATTAATTAAAAGCCAATGGTTCAAAAGGCAATTTGGAAGGTCACGGTTACAGGAGCAAAAAATTCGGGTAAAAGTTCACTAATATCTGCAGCTGTTTATAACTCTGATAAACCTGTGGCACCCAAAGGTTTTATAAGAAAAAAGGTGCAGGGCAGGATAAATGATGATGAATATGATATAGACCTCCTTTTTTATGAAACGCCACTTGAATTAAAATCTGATAAATTTATATCAAAATCCACTTTTATTTTGTTAACTGTGGATATAACAGATGCAAATAGTCTAAAAATGGCCGGAGATTTTGTAAAGCTGTTTTCAGATTCTGAGATATTCCTGGTTGCAATGAAGTCTGATTTAAGGTATATATCCCAATTCTGGATTCCGGAACTTGATAAATTCTACAGAAGCTATGGTGTATCATATTATTTATACAATACAAAGGAGGATTTTTCCCCAATCCTGTCTGAACTTATAGAAAAAACATTTAACAAAATTTATAATAAAAATAAGTGATATGCAAAAATGGGAATTTTTTGTGGGAAATTTGAGTTTAAATTAAGAAATATAAGTATATCCCAGATTATAAACAAGTATCATATAGGCAAATTCTTAAATGGAGATTTTTTTCTAGATCCATGTGAGGCCTTATACCTGTTTTTAAAGGGTAAAATTGAATCATTAAATGGTAATGACCTGGATTTTTTTCTAAATAATATCTTTACAGATGATATATACATATACATTGTATATGAAATATTAAAGAATAAGGGATTTTACATAAAAAGAAATGGAAATAAATTTTATTATAAAAAGACAAAAAAATCGGATTATACAAATTTTGTAATTTTAAAAAGGGAAACAGATATTGTATCATTTGAGGAACTATACAATGAAACTCCGGGAATATTTATTACTCTTGATGAGGACCATAGCATCACATATCATATGACAGAACATATAGACCCCATGGGGATGGCTGAGAATATGCCTGAAAAAATATGCATTAAAAATGCAGGCAGCATATATTATTCATTAAACACCCCTGAATGGTTCGGGGAAAAATTTTATTCTTTAAACATATTAAACAACTTTGAAAGAAGATTTGTTGAAAATAAAATTATGACACCTGAGGAAAAACTATATGCTGATTTAATTAAAAGAAATTTTATTGTAAAAAGTGGATTTAAATATGGAGAACACTTTAGGATTTATTCTGAATCCATGGATATGCATGCCGAATATTTAATTGGTTTAATAGATAAAGAAGAATGGTATAAAATTAGCAGGGCTGTTAGGTTATCAGTAAGTGTTAGAAAATCAATGGTTTTTGCCGGCTTTATAAACAATGAAATAAAATATATAGAAATGAAAAGGATAAAAGATATTTAAATCTGGACCTCAAAATCATCTATTTTTGCCTGCATGTCGTCATATGTTTTTATGTCGCCGCGATCCTTTAAAACCTCCCTTGCAAGAAGCCAGTATATCAGGGCAAGAGACATCCTTCCCTTATTGTTTGTTGGAATTATTAAATCAACAAAGTCGGTTTTATTGTTGGCATCGCAGAGTGCTATTATGGGTATTCCTATTTTAATTGCCTCCTTCATTGCCTGTGTATCGGCAAGCGGGTCTGTTATCACTATTACCTTGGCGCTTGAATATGATTTGAGCATCGGATTGGTTAATGTTCCGGGTATAAACCTGCCTATTATGGAGTTTGACCCAACTATTTCAGAAAATTTAGCAACCGGTCTGAATGCATACTGTCTCTGGGCCACAACAAGGATATCCTCTGGTTTGTATCTTGCCAGCATTTTTCCTGCTTCTATTATTGCATGATTTGTCTTTTTAATATTTAATATGTATAAACCATCGTTCCTAATTTTAAATATATATTTATCCATATCCTTTGATTTGATCTGTGTACCAATATGGACACCAGATTTCTGGTATTCTTCTTCTGGTATCAGTAATTGTTCTTCCATCATGTAAATCTACCTATTTTATCTATGATTATAAATTATTATATAATTATTCCCATTCTATTGTTGCCGGAGGTTTATTTGTTATGTCATAAACAACCCTGTTAATCTCAGGGATTTCGTCTGTTATTTCTGTTGATATCTTTTCAAGAAGGTTCCAGTCCGGCCTGCTAAAGGTGCCTGTCATTCCATCAAGGGTATCAATAAATCTTATTGCAACAGTTTTACCATATGAACGCTGATCACCATGAACGCCGGTTGTATTTACTGGCAGTAAAACGGCAAAGTACTGCCATGGCCTTTCATGCATGTTCTCCATAACATTTCTCTCAACAATGTCTGTTGCTTTTCTTATCAGATCAAGTTTTTCCTCTGTAACCTCGCCTATTATTCTAATTGACAGGCCTGGGCCAGGAAAGGGCATAATTTCAGGGATGCCAAGATATTTTGATACCTCCCTAACCTCATCCTTATAAAGATCTCTTAGTGGTTCTATAAGCTTTAATTTCATATTTTCTGGCAGTCCACCAACGTTGTGATGGCTTTTAATTGTATCTCTGGACTGCCCGCCACTTTCTATCCAGTCAGGTGCTATTGTACCCTGAAGCAGATATTCTGCGCCAAAATCTTTTGCAGCCTCCTCAAAAACATCTATAAAGGTTTTTCCCACTATCTTCCGCTTCTGTTCAGGATCTGTAATGCCCTTTAAATTTTGAATGAACCTCTGCCGTGCATCAATAATTTTATAATTGATATTATATTTTTTAAAAATTTTTTCTGCATTTTCCACCTCATGAAGCCTTAATAAACCGGTGTCAACAAAAATAACAAGTATATCCCGTGAAACCATTCCAGCTATTACAGAAAGCAGTGTGCTGTCCTGACCACCTGAGCATGCCAGTATTCCCTTACCCTTCAGCTGTGATTTAATCTGTAATTTGGCATCCTCTATGAACTGTTCTGGTTTAACCATGTAGCCTCATGACAAACATTTTATTAAAGTTTTCAATAAATAATAATTTTTAGGTCTTCATTATGGCGCCAAGGAATATTAACAATCCAATTAAAACGCCAATAATGGACGCTATTAGATAAAATACTGTAGGCTCAAGCACCTGGTATACAAATGAAACATGGGCCACGCTTGATGACCCGAATATTGTAAATATACCAATTACAAGTCCAACAATAAGCAATACAGATCCTACTATCCTGCTTTTGCTGCTGCCAAAATATGCAGTAAGTGCCCCAAAAACAATAAGGGCCAGAGCCAGCAGGGCAAGGATAACCATTACAAATGCATCCCAGTTCCAGTTAAAAGAAGTCACCATGTTACAACACCTCCAAAGAGACCTGCACCTAATATCATTTTAAAGGTCATAATAAAACCATTTGCTTTTTTTGGCTTTATCATAATTGGTTCTGCAAACTTACCTAGCAGAGCCCGAATCCCTTTAAAGTTAAAACCTTCAGGCATTAGAAGTTAAAAGTAAAAATGGATATAAATTTTTCCTAAATGATTGATTGATAAATTATTATAATAATTTATAAAATTCTTCCTCTTCGATTGTTTTCTGCTCACCGGTCTTCATATCCTTTAATGTTACTGTTCCTGATTTTACCTCGTTTTCTCCAATTATTAATGCAAAATCAAATTCGGCTGCGCTCTTTATCTGCGATGATAATTTTCTACCTGTAATGTCCACCAGTGCAATTCTATTACTTTTCCTTATTTTTGATGCCAAATTAATTGAATATTCAATAAATTGGGATCCCAGATTGCATATATAATATGACTGCTTGCGCATGTATTTCTCCCAGAGATTGTATTTTTTCAATAATATTTCAAGAACTGCATCGCCTATGGCAAAACCAATGGCTGGTATATTTTCATCAGAGAATAGTGTTGAAAGCCCATCATAGCGGCCTCCACCAAGTATTGCACGGAGTTCACCAACCGAGTCAAATGCCTCAAATACTATGCCTGTATAATATGATAATCCCCTGACAACTGAAAAATCATATTTTATATCACTTTTTGTATAAAAACTTATATATGAAAATGTTGTTTTAAGCCTTTCAATACGGTTTTTTAATCCATCAAAATTATTTAATATACTTTTTAATTTTTTCTCGAAGTCTTTAATATCAAGCCTTTCAGAAAGAAGATCAAGTATCTTTTCGGTATTTTTTTTATCCACGTTAATCTCAGCCATCATGGAAATAAACTGTTCTCTTGTTATTTTTCTGTATTTATCTATTACTGAAAATGCCTCATGGATATTTTGTATGTTCATATCATTAAGTATATATTCCATCACCTGTCTGTCATTTATATTTATTTGATACTTACCTGAAAGCCCGAGTTCATCAAGTATCTGTGCGGCAAGACCTATGATCTCAGAATCAGCCTCTGCAGAATCCAGACCAAACATGTCTGCATTAAATTGATAGTGCTCCCTGAATCTGCCTTCCTGGGGTTCTTCATATCTCCATACCTTTGGCAATGAATACCATCTTACCGGCCTTGGTATATCCTTTCTTGCTGTTAGAAGTCTTACAGTTGATGGTGTTGCCTCCGGTATCATTGTAACCTCCCTTCCACCCTTATCTGTGAATGAAAAGGTCTGGCTAACAAGTTCGCTCCCAGATTTCTGTTTGTACATTTCAAGATATTCAAGGCTTGGAAAATCTATTCTCTGGTATCCAAAATTCTCAGCAACATTTGTTATTCTGGTAAAAACTGAATAGCGTATTTCCATATCCTCAGGATAATGATCCCTGAAACCTTTAATCCTTTCTATCTTCATATTAAACACTTAAATTGGAAGATCGTCTCTTCTCTCTCCCTCGGTAATGACACTGTCAATTTTTTTCATCATTTCATCGCTAATTTCATTTGTTGCATGTGCATAGTGAAAATGTATTCTTATCCTTGGATAAAGATCCTCCCTTTTTTCAGCATGATGCTCAAATGAACAATCCCATCCCAAATCCCTGCATTTGAAGTAATATGTCATGGCTAGTAATTTGTTTAAGATATAAAAAGAATTATCATTTACTTATTTATATAGGTTCATGGAAAACAAAAATATTCTAATAACAGGTGGCGCTGGATTTATAGGATCAAACATGGTTGAGAAACTAATAAATGATAACAATATCACTGTTATTGATAATCTTAATAACCATGTTGGTGAAAGGTTTATCAAAAGATTTTATCGCAATAAAAATTTTAAATTTATAAATGGCGATCTGTTAAAATATGATCTTGAATCCCTTAATGACATTGACATTATTATTCACTTCTCCGCAAATTCGGATGTTAGATATGGATCAGAGGATCCAATAAAGGATTTTAACAATAATGTTATAGTTACACAGAATATACTTGAATACATGAGGAAAAAGGATGTAAAGGAAATATTATTTGCATCGTCATCAACGGTTTATGGTGAGGCTAATATCATGCCAACACCTGAAAACTATGGACCGTATTTGCCGATATCATCATATGGAGCATCAAAAATGGCCAATGAGGGGTTTATAAGTGCATATTCACATTATTATGGAATAAGGGGGACGATATTCAGATTTGCAAATATTGTTGGCAGGAATTCTACACACGGCGTAATATATGATTTTATACATAAACTATTAAAAAATAATAAAGAACTAGAAATACTTGGTGATGGAACACAGGAAAAATCATACATGCATGTTACTGACTGTGTTGACTCAATGATTTATGTGCATGAAAATTTAAGTAGAACGGATATAATAAACCTTGGAAATGATGAAACAACATCTGTAAGAAAAATTGCTGATTATGTTGTAAGCGGTATGGGACTAAAAAATGTTAAATATATTTTTACCGGAGGAATTAATGGCAGGGGCTGGAAGGGCGATGTGAAGAAGACATACCTGGACATAACAAAGTTAAAAAAACTGGGCTGGAAAAGCAGGTATACAAGCGATCAGTCTGTTGAGGTCGCCGTAAAAGAAACTCTGGAGCAGATTAAGGCCATGGAATAATTAATAAACTATTTTAAATATAAATTTATTAAATTAATAATGTTTAATTTTAAAAAATATGAAATTTTAATTAAAAATCACATAATTCCGGCAATATTTATTGGAATAACTGTATCAATAACAATCTTTATTCTGTCAGTAACGCATATATATTTTGTACCGTTTGCAAAATTTATAGTGTTTTCTTCATTTGCATCAACTTCCTTTTTACTCTTTATGATGCCCGATAATAAATCGGCAAAAATAGATAAATTTTTGAAAAGTTATATTATAGCTGGAATAGTTGGAGTTTTAGGATTTTATATGGCATTTTTTATTTCAATATATTATGTGATTGCCCTTGTGGAGACCTTAGTTGCCATACTGCTTGTTATTTTCCATTCTGAACATCCGCCGGCAATGGGCATAGGCATTGTTTTTATTCTGCAAACTATCAGTTATTTTGCAATATTTTTCTTGATAACTGGCATGGTTATAATAGCAGCTCTTGATTTTCTTTTAAAGAAATTCGTCATTGTGATTGAAGAAGATTTACAATAATTTAAACACATAAATATGTTTAAATATTTAATTATAATATTTTTAAATATGGTAACAAAGGAGGAAATTTTGGAGGTATTAAAGCAGGTATCAGATCCGGAAATTGGCATGGATGTGGTTAACCTTGGACTTGTATATGATGTACAGATAAACGGGGATCGCGTTTATATTAAAATGACTATGACGGCCCCCACCTGTCCGGTAACACCGTGGATACTATCTGAGGCACAAAAGGAGGTCGAAAGCCTTGAGGGGGTTGAGGCTGCCGATATAGAGCTTGTATGGGAGCCGCAGTGGACTCCGGACATGATGAGTGATTATGCCAAGGAACAGTTAAACATGTACTAAAATGTTGATGTTTCATGGTTATTCAGGTTTATAATAAAAAATATTTATTCATATTTTATAAAATTTTACATTAAAAAATTAAAACCTTTATATATCCTTTAAATATAAAGAATGGATAAATATGAGTGAAATGGAGAAAATTACAATTGAAAATATAGTTGCATCAACATCACTTGCTGAACACCTTGACCTTAGCAAAATTGCCCTTGCCTTGGAGGGATCGGAATACGAGCCGGAACAGTTTCCTGGTTTGATTTATAGGCTTAAGGAACCAAAGACAGCGGTGCTTATTTTTAGAAGCGGAAAGGTAAACTGCACCGGTGCAAAAAATTTGGAAAATGTTAAAAAAACAATAGACATAATAATTGAAAAATTAAAAAAGGCCAGTATAGAGGTTTATGATAACCCTGATATTATAGTTCAGAATATTGTTGCTGTTTATGATCTTGAATCTGATCTAAACCTTACAGATATAGCAATGTCTCTTGGCCTTGAAAATGTCGAATATGAGCCTGAACAGTTTCCGGGGCTTGTATACCGTGTTGAGGAACCAAAGGTTGTTCTGCTCCTTTTCGGATCCGGAAAGGTTGTATGCACCGGGGCCAAGGAGGAGAGTGAGATAGAACAGGCTGTTATAAAGGTCAAAAAAGAATTGCAGAAGGTTGGCCTTATCTAAAAATCCTCATTTTTTAATATTTCCCTTAACAGTGAGGTTGCATATATCCCCCTGCCAAGGGAAAATTGCAGTTTATTTTTTCCTATTATTGAGAAATTTACAGGGAGTGCCGATGCTATTCTGAGATCTCCTGATGAGCTTAACTCAGGATAATCCTTTATTTTAAAATCATTAAATGAGATATTCTCTGAGCACATTATCTTTTTTTCTATTTCACCCTCAATACCGGATGATAATTTTGTGTTATAACCTATTACAGGAATTGCAGCCCTTATTTTATTTTCCTTTGAAAGAAGATTTAACTTTTCCTGATTGTATTTATCGGCCCTCATTATATTATTTTTATCAGGATTAAAATATTTATCAACAGGCATAAAATAATCCCCGTCAATAATCTCATTTAACTTTTCTATGATTTTCATTCTCTCCGATAAAATCCTGTTGTATAAAAATGATTGATATGAATGTATAAAGAGCATTGCAAGATTTTTTGGCAGCACATTAAATGCACCTGCATATGTTTTATGCTCTTTAATATAACCAAGAATGGATCTTTCAAATGAAAGATATTTTGGAAAATTTTTTAATGCCTCATCAACATTTTGGCTCTGAAAAAAGTCTATTCTATAATATTCCTTATCAAACTCAGGATCGTAAAGGTAAAGCTTTACAGCGTCCTCATACCTGCCCTGCAGGATCAGCCTGCCTATTCTGTGTGTGTTCATTCTAAATGAACCAAACCTTTGATACCCAAAGAAATTTGGAAATCCACCATTTTCAAAGATTTCCTTCACTGTACTGTTTATATTTTCATTATTATCGTAATCTGATTTGATTTCTACAATAAACTCATTTCCGATCAGGTCTCCAAGCCTTATCATATGATTTGACCTAAATACTTCCATCACCTCGGCATCCTTAATATTTAAATTAAAATAATCAATAGTGTTTTTATTCTCAATATTAATACAGAAATACTGGGTTGTTATAGCAGTTTTATCCTTTGTTCCACCGTAAGTTATCCTTTTTTTACTTATATGCAGTAATTTTGAGAGAAATATTACAAATTTATTTGTATCCCAGTTCCTTAATTTTACCTTTAAAATTGTATATTTCCCATTTATATCTTTCTGAATATCAGCAGGTATTTCATTTACAATAAAACTTTCAGGATTGAATTTTATTATACCGTTGATTTTAGGAGTGTGCGTTGAATAACCATGTATTCCTATATATGTTTCATTCATGAATCAGAATATTTATTTCATATATTAACATAATAAGATTATTTTACAAAATAATAAATGTTCTCTATAATGCCGTTTGATTTCTTTTTTGTACCTATTTTACCTGACGTAACAAGTTTATTGATCATAAATTCTATTTTATTTTCCAGCAGAATCTGTGATCCTATACGGATATAATCTGCATTGGTGCCACCCACCATATCTGGTGTGCCAAGAAAGAATTCTATTATTTCCTCCTTTGTCATTTCCCTACTGGACAGTGCCTTTGTTATATCT
The DNA here is from genome assembly GCF_038728925.1 of Acidiplasma sp. Classification (NCBI taxonomy): domain Archaea; kingdom Methanobacteriati; phylum Thermoplasmatota; class Thermoplasmata; order Thermoplasmatales; family Ferroplasmaceae; genus Acidiplasma; species Acidiplasma sp. Next base: position 48,468 of record NZ_JAVYSZ010000005.1, on the reverse strand, counting down.
GATTCATCCATGATTATAAATAAGAAATTATTTTATAAATATTTTGAGTAAATAGTGGCCAATTTCCATGGCCAATTCGCTTTATTTCAGGCCTAGTAATTGAAATTCTGATAGTTTGGCGGCTCCGAAACTATTCTTATATCGTGGGGATGGCTTTCCTTTAGACCATTATTTGTTATCCTGATAAACACAGAATTTTTCCTTAATTCATCAAGGTTATGTGCACCAATATAACCCATGCCAGTTTTTATGCCCCCAACGAACTGGAAGAGATTTTCTGACACATGTCCCCTGTACGGGACTGATCCCTCAACACCCTCCGCTATAAATTCATTGTTTCCAAGCTTACCATACCTATCCGATTTCCCGGCCTTAATTGCACCTATTGATCCCATGCCCCTGTATGATTTGTATTTTCTTCCGTTTATTATCATTTCAACTCCGGGGCTTTCCTCTGTACCTGCCAAAAGTGATCCAAGCATAACAGTGGATGCACCTGCAGCAAGGGCCTTAACCATGTCACCAGAGTACCTTATTCCGCCATCGGCTATAACAGGAATGTCATGCTTTACAGCAACATCAGCAACACTGGAAATGGCTGTTAGCTGTGGGACACCAACACCTGCCACTATTCTGGTTGTGCATATTGAACCGGGGCCAATGCCAACCCTTAGACCATCAACGCCTGCAGATATAAGGTCCTCAGCAGCCTCTGCAGTGGCTATATTTCCAGCAATTATATCTATTGATAATTCCTTTCTAATTTTTTTTAATGATGATATTACATTGCAGTTATGTGCATGTGCAGTGTCAATAACAACAAAATCCGCCCCTGCCTTTTCCAGATTAATTGCGCGATCAATATCATAGGCGCCTATGGCCGCACCAACCATCAGCTGCCCGTTTGTATCCCTTGATGCATTGGGATATTTTTCCCTCGTTTTAATATCCTTTGCCGTGATAAGTCCCTTTAATTTACCAGCCTTATCAACAAGCGGAAGTTTTTCTATCCTGTTTTTATAAAGTATGTACTTTGCATCCTCTATTGATACGTTTTCATCTGCAGTTATCACATTTTTTGTCATTATGTCCCTTATTTTACCTGAGGAATCCGAAAATTCAAGATCCCTTTTTGTTAAAATACCAACAAGCTTCCCACCAGAAACCACAGGTAGGCCGGCAATATTTTTGGTAATCATTATGGTCCTTGCAACGTTTACTGGCGTTTCAGGATCAACAGATATAACGTTTCTTATAATTAGTGTTTCCTCCTTTTTCACCTTTTTAACCATCTCAATTTGCTCGTTTGTTGACATATTTCTGTGTATAACACCAACAGCACCATACCTTGCCATGGCTATTGCCATCTGATCCTCTGTAACAGTATCCATTGGTGAGCTTACAATTGGGACACCCAAACGTATATGCCGTGATAGTTTTGTTGAAATGTCCGCCTCCCTTGGTTCTATTGGCGATTTAATGGGCTTTAATAATACATCATCAAATGTATATCCTTCTTTAATTTCTGAGAATTTTTGGCTAAACATTGTGAAGTAAGATTTAAACAGTATATAAGATTATTGATTAACAGTCAAATTTATATTTAAAAAACCTGATAATATATATTAAATTTGAATTTATGAATTATAACCGATTAACATTTAAGTAAGTATGTATTAATCCATTAATGGAATTATTTAATGACAAGACCAGGATACTTGAATATTTTCAAAAGCACGGAATTCTGGTAACAAAGGAGGCAATGGACATTATACTTGAAAGAAGCATGGGCGATCTTATACCAAGCATGATCAGTGATGAGGTTATTCAGAGCGGGTATCTTACTGAAAATGATGTCCTTAAACTAATAAGCACACCAAAAAGGGAAAAAATGGATTTCGAAGTTTATATTCCAGATATTAAATCACACAGTTCGGTTGAGGATTTTAGAAAAATGTTTGTTGATCGCTATGAGAGAATTAGAAAAATGATAATACAATCAAGTGAAATGCGTGGTACATACAAAATCAGCACTGCAAAAAAGACATATGGCAAGGTAAAGATTGTTGGAATGGTAAGCGAGGTAAGCACCACCAAAAATGGCCATAAGAAACTATTGCTTGAGGATCTTGATGATAATATAAACGTATTCCTGCTGAAAAATAAGGGATTAAATAATGAGTTAATAATAGAGGATGAGGTAATAGGGGTAATTGGATCTGTTTCAAATTCCGGAAGGGAAACTGTATTATTTGCAGATGAAATTATAAGGCCTGACATACCGTACAAAATGATTGATGAACAGAAAAAACCCCCTGTGTATGTGGCATCCATTTCTGATATACATGTTGGGAGCAAAACATTCAGGGAAAATGATTTTAAAAAAATGATCGCATGGATAAAAAAATCCATGGATGAGGCGGAATCGTTAAAGTACCTTATACTTAGCGGTGATGTTGTTGATGGCATAGGTGTTTATCCTGGCCAGGAAAATGATCTTGACGTTCTTAATCCTCTTGAACAGTATGAAAAACTGGCAGAATATATAGACGAAGTGCCTGAGGATGTAAATGTGTTTATCATGCCTGGAAATCACGATGTTGTGAGGCTTGCCGAGCCACAGCCGATTTTTTCAAAGAAAATAAGCAGTTTTTTTAAGAGTAATACTGTTATGCTTCCAAATCCATATAATTTAAGGCTCGAGGGAAAAAACGTGCTTGTATACCATGGAATGTCTTTAAATGATATGATAGAACTTGTGCCAGGGGCAAGCTATGCAAGCGTGGGATCTGCTCTGGAAGAACTCCTAAAAAGAAGGCATCTGGCACCGCGTTATGGTGGAAAAACACCAATAATTCCATCTGAAAGGGACTACCATGTAATAGATGAGGTACCCGATATTTTTATAACGGGTCATATCCATTCATATTCACAGGGCAATTACCGTGGTGTAAGATATATAAATGCGTCCACATGGCAGTCCCAAACAGAATATCAGAAGATGATGAATTTTTCACCAAATCCTGCAATAATGACACTTTTTGACCTTAATTCAAATACAACAATAGTAAAGGACTTTAAATCGGAAGATTAGTTCTCTATTTTCATAGATATAATAAATACCATAATTATTTTACAATGTCCTTTTGATTATCTCATCTATTTCATTTTTAAACGTATTAAGGAAATCGTTGATGGCCTCGTCCTTAATATTTTTGGGAGCACTTAAAATGCCTATTTTTGCTGTTATTTTTGCCATTTTTGCCATTGAATCGTATTGTTTAATTCTGGCCTCCATGAATTCTTCCAGAACATCCTCGATCTGCCTTTTTAAATCTTCATCTTCATTTATTTTTTTTCTAATATATTCCTTGATTAAATCCTTAAATACATCACGCACCGCCTCTATATACATTTCTTCGGATGGTGCCGTTTCCAGAATGCTTTTTATGTAATTATCTATATCATTTTTCATAATTAGTTAATCCATACAGGTAAATAATTTTAACCATAGCCTTTGAAATAAAATTTATAGGATTAAAACGTAAGATGGTGAGATTAGATTAATAGTTATCAGAATTGATTGCATTATGGCTTTGCTAATTAGATGTGGGAAAATTTAAATAAAATCTTTATCATATTGAATTTATGAATAAAAAGATAGTGTCTATAGGGCTAATTATTCTTGTTATAGGTGCGGCCCTATTCATTGTTGGATCATATGAATCAGGCTTAAATGTTCAAAAATATACACACACTGAAGTTAGTCTTTATAAAAAAGGAGAATATATTACAGAAAATATGACATTAAAAAGTGGCTATGAAATATTAATTGAGGGGGGCCCATCAAATGCAGGTCTTATTAATTCAAAAAATCTGAGCCAGGTCAATTCAACCAATCTAGTGAAATATGAATATGGATCAAAGTATTATGAGGCGGTTGGATCGGACAAGGTTTTTGGTAATATGCCTGCAGGCACATACACCTATGTTATGTTCAATTCCACAAAGCCTTCTTTAAAGTATGAATATGCACCGGTATCTGCCATAGAGGGGTATGGGGTTATGGTTATAATAGGCCTTATAACAGGTTTAGCCGGTTTTATAATATTAATAGTAGGTGTAATAAAAAAACCAAAAAGACCACAGAAGGACATATACGATATAGATAATCTTGATGATCTAAATAACATAAAGTAATAAATTTAATGTTTTATAATATTTTTTGATAATATTATGTTTTTCCAGAATTTAGAACCCGTTTCAAATTTTGTAAAAATTATTGTTGCAATACCAAATAAGATTACTGTTGCTATAATATTAATGTATTCAATTCCGATTGGAAGTATGACAGGAAGCAGAAAGCCACTTACGGCCGCAAAATTCATGCTTGGACCTATTTTTTTAGGCTCAACATTCAGGTTCCGGCTTATTATGGGAAGCAGTGATATCATACCAAGGCCAAAGACAGTAAATATTACAGCAAGTACAATATCGTCTGTAAGGAAGAAGATAATTCCACTTAATGATACTATAACAACTGAGGCATAAAATATCTTATATATTGATATCCTGTTAATTAAATATGGAAGTATTATATATGCAGGAACTGCAAAAGAATATGCAATTATTGACTCATATAGGGATGCCGAACCAAGAAATGATGGAACAACTTCAAGTATATATGCTGGAGTGAAGCCAAGAATGAATAAAATAAAGATTTTAAATGAAAAATCAAACTGAAACTTCTTAACAAGTGGGGATATAACATTATGTTTTTTAGAAAATATTATGGCGGGTACAAAGACAATTCCTATTAGGGAAACCAGAGACCATGATTTCAAAAACATAAAGAATACGGCAGCGATAAGCCATCCTATGGCCCATCCACCCATGGTTAATCCTATGATTATTCTGTTTTTTGTAATGGATGAAACCTCTATTGCTGCAGATGTCGCAGTTCCATAAAATATTCCTATTAAAAACCTGCTTATGAACATCTCCGGAAAGGTTTTTTCATATGAAATTAAAAAGGATATTATGGACATCACACTTATTGAGAAAAGGGCCAGCCTCGGCACACCCATGCGGGCTAGTGGTGCATAGATAAATGGTGTAAACATTCTTCCAATAAAGGGTATGCCAAGTAAAATAAATGCCTCAAGATATGTAAAATGCAAGAGATCAACAATATTATCTATAAAAAATGCAAAGTCCATTAAAAAGAATGTTGCCACTGAATATGAAAAAACTGGTAATATTTTATTGAAATTAAATGTTACAATGTTGATGTTTTTTTTATATAATCCAATCATGTTTTTACGAATTGCTTATGTATATTTATATGTAAGCATTTATATTATTATTTATATAGTAATTTGTTCTAATTAATATTAATTTTGTATCATAAACTTTAGTAGCATATAATGGTAGAGATAAAGCACTATATTAAATTATTGTGAATAAAACATACAATGATGCCCTGAAATGAGTTCCCTAATAAAGTTATTGCTTTTCATATAACGTATCTTCCTTTTCTCCATATGCCGTTGATGGTGTTACCGCAGGTCCATTATTTATAAATAATGACATATGTCGTTATGGATGGTTTAAACTTAAACATATCTAAAGAGATATTGATGATGTTCAATATTTATTATTTAATATATTCGATATCTTCCATGAGAATATACCATTTGAATACATTGAGATTATCAATTCATCAATGCTTATGGACTTATTATTGTCTCTTTTAACAGGAAATTTATATTTACACAAATATGGTACACAACCATCCATGTAGTTATGTTTAATGATCACTATCCAATATCATAACCATTTGTAATATTATTAAATTCAAAATATAAAATGAAAAATCATTAATGTATTTATTTATGGCCTTATGCCATTCCAGAAGATTCCCTTAATTAATATTTATTCATTATATTATCCAGGCATTTTATTATAACATCAAAATCATTAATATTATCTTTTATGAATGTATATGCAAGCCCATCATCTATTTTCCCATATCTGTGGACAATAATGTTCCTGAAACCTTTCATATTTTTCATTAAATTCCTAATTCTAAAGCTTATAATTTCATTATTGTATAGATTATCTATCATTGAGGAATCATCATCTGGTATTCCAAGATCCAGGATCTGAATTAATTATATAAAAAATGTCCATTAAATTTTCAATGGAATATTCTATCCTTTTGTATATACCATCTTTTATAATGCCAAGTTTCTGGAATTCATCAAATGAATCTGGTAAATTATCTCTTATTAATTCCAAACTTTCCTCAATTTCGGCTATTTTATTCCTTATTACATCCCTTCTCATTGTATCTTCTCCAGGTTTATATAATCGTAATATCCGCGTTTATAATCCTCAAATTCCTCTATTGTTTTCCTAAAAATATCATATATATCCTTATCTTTATAATAGAGAATTTTTCCCTTCAAAACACTAAATCTTATATAAAGTGGCAGATCCTGAAATATGTGCACATCAAAAATGTCATTTATCTCTGAGAGTACATTTAACCTAAATTTGTTTCTCTCATCCTGATTTCCATCATAATAAATGCATAAATCAATATCAGAACCGTTGTGGAATGTGCCATTTGCATAGGAGCCATAATTAACAATAAATTTTATTTTATTTTGTTTATCCAGTTTTTTAATGTAATTAATAGTGCTACTGATTAGATCTGTATACATTAGAAATAAATTATAATTAATATTAATAACTTTTTCTTTCTCATTTCTGTATATGTTCTCCAATAAATATTTTTTATATATTCGGTAAAAATATAATAAGCCTAATAAGGTAATAACGGACCATGGTACTTAATTCTTCTCAAATGGAAGGAATGGAATAATAGAAGATAAGAATAAGTTTCAACAATATTTGGATGATAATAATATAAAGCATATACTGGCAAGGGTAAATCATCCTGAAACCAATGGTAAATTAGAGAGATTAAATTATACAATTAAATCATTAAGGCCATATTTTAGTACATTGTAAGGGCTTGTATACCATTATAATTATGAGAGATGCATGATTCATTGTCAGATGGTGATAATATTGTTACACCTGTAATGGCATATAAATCCAAAATGGTTGTAAAATGAAAACTTATAAGTTTATAAAGTATATAAAGGAAATAATAATGGGACAACACAACTTAAAAAATAATAAATAAATTTATATATCAATACATTACAGTATAAAGTTTATTATGCTAAATTCGTACTAATTGTACTAAAATAGTAATAATTTTATAATACAAAATTATGTATGGTCAATGAACATAATAGAAAAAATCCTGAAAAGTCATTCTGTGGATAATTTAAAATCAGTCTCTCCCGGTGATATAGTTACTGTAAGTGTTGATAGGGCAATTATTGTGGATATGGCAGCCCTGCACCCTGAATTTGTAAATAACCCACCTATTAAACCATTCGACCCGGATAAAATAGCAATAATATTTGACCATTTTGTTCCACCCCCAAATATAGAGATAGCAAACAGGGTGAATAAATTAAGAAAACTTGCAAAAATTTGGGGCTTAAAGGATTTTTACGATGTTGGCAGGGGAGGCATTTCACATGTTTTTTCTGGAGAATCTGGATGGATTCTACCAGGTTCAATAATAGCAAATACAGATTCGCACACAGTTGCAACTGGAGCTTTTAATGCCATTGGAAGGGGTCTGGGGACACCGGAAATGATGGGTATTATTGCAACAGGCAAAACGTGGTTTATAGCAGGTGAAACTGTAAATGTTAGATTTATAAACGGATTAAAAAAGGGAGCTTCTGCAAAGGATGTTTTCTTTAAAATGGCAGAGATAATAGGCGATATTCCAAATATGAACATTGAATTTTCCGGTACTGGAATTAAAACGTTAAATATGGATGAAAGGTCATCGATATCAACAATGTGTGCGGAATTAAGTGCTGAATTTGCGGTGTTTCCTTTTGACGATATTCTTAAAGAGTATTTGGAAGGGATTGGCATTAAAAATTATAACCCGGTATATCCAGATAATGATGCTGAATATTATAAAACATATGAAATAGATCTTGATAATGTTGAACCCATGGTTGCCTTACCTGATAAGATAATAAACAATGTTAGGCCTGTAACAGAGCTTGGTAAGGTGGAAATAAATCTTGCGGTGGTTGGTTCCTGCGCAAATGGCAGGTTATCTGATCTTAGGGATGTATCTGAGGTTTTAAAAAATAAAAAAATAAATAAAAATGTCAGATTAATAGTAACACCCGCTTCCATGAAAGTTTATGAAGAGGCCATAAGACTTGGTTATATAGACAATATAATAAAGGCCGGTGGCATGGTAACAAATCCAACCTGTGGGGCATGCCTTGGAGGCCATATGGGCGTTTCCTCTGATGGGGACGTTGTTATAAGCTCAACAACCAGAAATTTTAAGGGAAGGATGGGGTCACCAAAATCCAGGATATATCTTGGATCGGCCAGGACCGTGGCACTTTCCGCAGTTAACGGTTATATAACTGGTGATGAAAATGAATAATATAACAGGAAGGGTATGGAAGTTCGAGGACAATATTAATACGGATTTAATGTATCCACAGATATGTTACACACTCCCGGAAAATGATAAGCCTTTTTACGCCATGCATGCAAACAGGCCTGGATGGGCTAGGATGGTAAATAAGGGGGATATCATAGCGGCAGGCAAAAATTTTGGAACAGGTTCAAGCAGACCTGCTGCTGATAATTTAAAAAATCTTGGCATTGCCTGCGTTCTGGCAGAATCTATTAACGGACTTTTTATGAGGAATTCCGTAAACTCAGGATTAATTTCCCTCGAGGTTCCCGGAATTACAGGCATGGCCGATGAGGGTGATACCCTGAGAATCAACTTTAATGGCAATTACATAGAGAATATATCCAACGGTAAAATTGTTAAATTCAGGCCGCTGCCAGAATTCTTAATGGAAATAATTGATGCTGGAGGCATAATAAATATATTGAAAAATAAGGGATTGCTAGGAGAACCATTATAATTTAAACGCTGGTTTTTATTTTAATTATCTCTTCAAGTTTTTTATTAATTGTGAGTATTAATGGAATAAATAAAACGGATAAAATTGCCATAGCAATCCATGCTAATTTATAATTGTATGCTGTATAGACTATTGTGAAAATTACAGGTATGACTGCCGCAACAAGAAGCTGCACAAAATTTACGAATGATAATGATAATGATATAAGGTCCCTTCTGGCCATATACCTTACAAAGGTGTATGTAACAGAAATGCCGTATACTGTTGACATGCCCATGGCAATAACAACAATAAGGATTTCAATATAATTAAAGATAAAGGCCGTAATTGCAAGAAGTGCTGCAATAAGTATGTTAAGGAGAAGAAAAACGCGAATTTTATGATCTGTTCTTGAAAAATGATAACCACCAAGAACACCCCCGAAAAATCCTATTAATAGATATATTGATGCCAGCGTGCTTGCCGTTATATGTGAAAAACTCAGTGATTCCAGATAATAAACAAAAAACTGGCCCATTATTGTTTCTGAAATCATGCTTCCAATGCCTATAAATGCTATGAATATAATCATTTTTGATGAAAAAACCTGCAACAGACTTTTTTTAATATTGGACCTCTCAGTTTTAATGTTTGGTATATTTTTAAATAATATATAGAGCACCAAAAAGAGCATTACCGTTATTATACCTGCTATTAAGAATGCATATCTGTATCCAATATAAATATCAAGAATGGCCCAGCCAATAACACCTGTGCCTGCGCCTATATTAAATGCGCCATTATACACACCAATATGAAATGAATATTTCTCGGATGGAACTATGGATGCCAGCAGGCTCAATGCCGGTGAGAAGAATAATGCGGCAGACATCCCTGCCAGAAATCTTGAAATCGATATTTCTAAAAAGTTTGTTGATAAACCTGAGGTTATCGCAAATATGCCAACAAAGAGAAGTCCAATTAATGATGTTTGTTTATCACCAATAAATGAGGAAAGGTAACCACCCAGAAGCTGAAATATAGAAATACCAATATAAAAAGAGGTTACCACCAGTCCAAGCTGCACGGAGGTTAGGTTCATATATGATTTTATATAAATTAGTGCGGGTGCTATATCCATCCAGTTAACTGCATATACTGCCCTTGCACTGTGTATGAGAACGGCCTTTCCCCTGTAATCCATTGAGGTAAATATATTGCATATTTATAAATATAATTATAAGTAAAGTATTTATTGATAAAACTTTTTTAACCTGTTCAATTCTTCTGTAAAATTATTAAGATACCCATCAAGAAGGTTTATTATTTTTGCAGAATTATAACTGCTAATACGCCTAAAATTTATAGAATTATCACTGGTATCCAGAACCGCATACATTGGTTTTAATATACCGTCACGTGGCTGTCCAAGACTGCCGGGATTTATGATCTTGTTCCTGTAAAACATCATAAAATGTGTGTGGCCAAGCACAATATAATCATATTTGTTAAAAAATTCCTTATCCCTAAATATTTTTTCAGCCTCAGATGCAAATACATAACCGTTTAAATTATTGTATGGTGAACCATGGGTTAAATATAAATTAAGGTTATCTATTTGAAAATCATAATTATTTTTAAATGTTTTTATAAAATTAATGTCATTTTCAGAAAGAAGCTTCAGTGATATTTCCCTGCGGGTTAATTCACTCAGTTGAAGCATATCTGCAGAACAGTTGCATGATGTATTATATGCAACGGCATAATCGTGATTTCCCATAATATTAATATCAGATTCAGACCTTAGAAAATCAATAACCTCTGCAGGCTGCGGGCCATAATCCACTGCATCCCCAAGAAAGATCATTTTATCATAGTTCTCAAGTTTATCAAGTGCCTTCAGTGCCTCATAGTTTCCATGGATATCAGATACAATAATTACCTTCATGCATTATAATGCATATTTAATATATATTAATTATGTAAGAATATTCATATGTAAAATTTTTAATATATATTATTTACATCCTCCCTTTTAAATATCTCTCCATGGAATGGCACTATAATTCTGCTTTTTAACCTTATAAGTTTGTGGTAAGATGTCACCGCCTCGTCATAATTATAACAAAAAAATCTAAAGGGAGGCATTGGATGCATGGTATTATTAATTGCATCACCTGCAATTAATATATCATTGTAAAGAACTGATATATGCCCTCTCGTATGCCCATGAGAATTTATAATTTTTAATTTCCCGAGATTCTGCTCCCTGCCAATTTTAATATCAATTTTAATGGGATCAAGCTTTATATTATTTATGCGCCTTACAGTATCATAGAATTCTTTTTTATTTGTATTTAATACTGATTTAACATCCCTGTATTTTAATTTAAAAATCATATAATTGTTGAGTGCTTCCTCCTCGTTTTCATGTGCTATCACCTTGGCTCCTGATATATTTTTTATTGCATTTACATTTCCGCTATGGTCAGGGTGGTAATGGCTTACAATAATATATGCAATATCGTTTATACTGTAGTGTATTTTTTTCAAAAAACTGGAAATTAAATCCATATTTCCCGGAAGACTTGTATCAACCATGACCAGACCGTTTTTATAGGCATTTTCAATGAAAACCACATTGTGGTTAAGTACAGTGCCAAAAAAATTAGGCTCCAGTATTTCAAGTATGTGTAAATTTTCAGTCAGTTTCATTGTGACCAAACCTTGGTATTAACTCTATCGGTACATCAAATCTTTTAATGCCATAATTTTTTATGCTTTTCCCTGCTATTTCCATTGTTGCATCTGCAATTTTATCACAGTATTTGCATACATTACAGTCCATTGAATTACAGTCATTATATTTAAAGAAGTTAATCCATGATTTTGGAAATTTTTTGTTATCTATCCTTACATCTCTTAATATCCTGTAATTATCCGGACCATTTATTTTTTCCATCACCCTTGGCATTGCATTTCCCTGGGGAAAACTTAAAAGGTCCAAAAGATTTCCATCATAATTTCTTTCAGAATATGCTTTTATTGATCTCAATATCCAATCTGTCCTTTTTGTCCTTGAAGCAATTTTAAATCTATCAATGCCTATTTTTTCATATTCGTATGTATCCTCAGGCCTTATCCAGCGCATCTTTATTATATTCCTTGGATCGTTAAGCACATCTGTGGAACAAAACATAATTGGATACTCAAACCAGAAGCTATTCTGCCCTGTAACTGTTGATTCAGAAGATACAATATCATGGGTTCTCCTGTACGGACAGCCAAAAAGGCATGAATTATCTGTAATAAGTTCAAGATCTATATTATTTTTCATTGCAAATTCATGTGCTGCCTCCAAAAATTTAAAATCGCGTGTGGTATCCTCATGAAGTATTATTGTATTTACACCCAGACCCGCGTATTCTTCAATTTCCCTCATTGATGATACACGTGCAAATGATGATACTGAAACATTCATATCTGGATAATCCCTTTTTATTTTTTTAATAAGAAATGGAAGTGCAACTATAAATCCATCAACATTCATATTAACAAGCCTGTCAATTTCAATATTCAACTTTTTATTGTATTCTCCTGAATACTCACCGGTATTTAGGGTTGCACTATTCATTACATATAAAAATTTAATTTTATGATCATGCATGAGTTCTATATGATTTTTAAATCCCTCATCCGAGATATCTGGAAGCAGAAATGCTGCCCTGCCATGGCCTGTTATTGTTTTTTTAAAACTTCCAAACATGTGTGTTACAGGATATTTGGATGCACCTTCTATTAAATTATCGTCAAAATTTGTTCCTACTACAAGTCTCATAATCTTATTTATCAATATTTAATATTTATTCCTTAATTTTTTTCTAAATATATTTATTTGATTATTATTTCTTATATATTATAACTTATTTAGTCATATGGTGATAGAATGGAAACAATAGAAAGAAAAGTTTTAAAGGTGGAGAGGAAGGCATGCAGATGCGGATACTCACCAAGCTGGGGAAATTAAATGCCCCAGCAATTTTTTTCAAAATATAATGTTTTTATTCGGGATGGTTCTGAATTTATACTGTTTAATACACTAACAGGCTATGCGATAAAGGTTAGCAGCGAGGAAAAGGAAAAAATTACATCTGGAATAATCCCAGAGGATATTAAGGAAGTTTTTTATGAAGGTTTTATAACAGATGATATAAATGCTGAATTTGATAAATTAACCCTTAAAAAGAATATACTTGAACCGACAATGGTTTTAACATACAACTGCAACTTTGATTGCAGCTACTGTTTTCAAAAAGATTTCAGAAATAAATCCAGGGTTAATGATAACATAATAAATGGATTTGTAAATTATATAAACAAAAATAGCAATGGCAGAAAGGTCAGGGTTACATTCTTTGGCGGCGAACCATTGCTTGAGGCAAATACAATAAAAAAGGTTTCATCTATGCTGGGCAATTTAAATTATGAATTCAGCATCGTTACGAATGGTTCAATGCTTACCAAAAATATGGCAGATGATCTTTATGGCTATGGATTAAGGTATGCACAGATAACACTGGACGGGCCAAGAGAGGTCCATGATTCAAGAAGATATTTTGTAAACAGGCGCGGTTCATTTGATATAATTTTAAAAAATCTTCTATATGTGCAGGATCTTTTAAATGTGGTGTTGAGAATAAATATAGACTATTCAAACATTGATGACTTTGATGAACTGCTATATGAATTAAAAAATATGGGGATAGAAAATATTAGAATAGACCCCCATCTTGTTCATGAAAATCTTTTTAGGAATGAGGCCTGGGATGAAAACATATCCAGACAGGATGAATTTGATGCAGTTCAGAGGATATGGCACAAAATAAAATTGCATGGTTTCAGGGTTCCACAGGATATATTCAGGCTTGGTGTATGTGTTGCGCATGTTGATGAGGACATAATAGTTGATCCGGCAGGTTATATATATCCATGCTGGGCATTTACAGGCAATACAAAATTCGCCAAGGGTTTGCTAAAATCAGATGGCAGTGTTGAGATAATAAATAGGGCACTGCTTGCCAAAAATGCATCACTTGCATGGAAGAATGATGAGTGCAAAAACTGCAGTTACCTGCCATTATGCTTTGGTGGATGCAGATTTTTTTCTGTTCTGGATGGAAAATCATTTAGTTCAAAAGAGTGCAGAAAGGAAACATATAAAAAGGCAGTTGATTTTATTAAAGACTTTATTTAATATGTAAGTATTAACATATGAAAATAATTTTATATGAAAAAATAATTCCCAGAGAATGTTATTGAATAAGATTGGGGAGGCCAATATATATAAAATGCTATCCGATGAAACAAGGTTGAAAATACTCAAACTTTTATCCAGTGAAAGCCTATCAGTTTCCGGCATAATAAATAAAATGGGAGTGGATCAGCCCCTTATATCACATAAATTAAAGGATTTACGTGAAAATGGCCTTGTAATAAGTTACAGATCAGGAAAAAATATAATTTATAAAATATCTGACGATTCTTTAAGGAATTTATTGAGAGCTGGCAGTGAGGCCGGTAAAAAAATAGAGAGAATATGTAAATGTGCGGAATGCGATGAATAAGCATGAAAATAATGTTCTATGTCTCACTGATAATTTTTATTGTAACACTTTATCTTGTAATTAAAAAACCAAAAAACATAGGCATAGGTTATTCGGCCCTTGCAGGTGCGGCAGTTACATTTATTTTGGGCATATCAAGTATAGAAGACATAATTAGGGTATGGGACATCGTCTGGAATGCGACGTTTACATTTATTTCGATTATAATAATATCACTTATACTTGATGAGGCTGGTTTTTTTGAATATATAGCATATAAAATTGTAAATTTTGCAGGCAACAGTATAAAAAAACTTTTTTTATTAATTATAGTTCTTGGTTCTGTAATATCAGCAATATTTGCCAATGATGGCACTGCACTGATATTAACACCCATAGTTTATTCAATACTTTACAGGTCCAAATTCAGTAATGACAAAATTTTACCATTTATTATGGCAACAGGGTTTATTGCAGATACTGCAAGCATACCGTTTACTGTAAGCAATCTTGTGAATCTTGTAACTGCAGGCTATTTTAATATTACATTTTTAAGGTATACAGAGATTATGATAATTCCTGATTTAATATCAATAATAGCCAGTGTTGCCGTTCTTTACATATTTTACAGATCTGAACTCAAAAAAAACTATGCTGCAAATACTGATATTAAACCAGAGGATCTAATAAAAGATAAAAGAATTTTTAAAATTTCATTTCCTGCCATATTAATCTTAATAACACTGTATTTTATTTCTGGATTTATAAAAATACCGGTGTCATTTATATCAATGCCGTTTGCAGCCTTTTTTTATTTAATGGCACGGCTGGATAAAAGAATAGATGCCAACAGGGTCATAAAAATTGCCCCATGGCAGATTGTTTTATTTTCCCTTGGCATGTATATCATTGTTTTTGGAGTTAGCAATGAGGGTTTAAATTTAATTTATGTTTACGTACTACAGCATATAAATAATGTTTTACCACCCTTTAATTTTATACTATCAGGATTTTTCTTTGCATTTAACGCTGCCATAATGAATAACCTGCCATCGGTAATGATTGGCGATATAGCCATATCCGGCCTTAAAAATCCAGGACTCCTGATGTATGCAAACGTAATAGGAAATGACATAGGACCCAAATTTACCCCCATAGGTTCTCTGGCCACGCTGTTATGGCTTTACACACTGGAAAGAAAAAATGCAATTAAAATATCATACAGGTATTATATGAAGGCTGGCCTTATTTTGGCTGTACCAGTACTTTTCAGTACGTTACTGGCACTTTACATCGTTTCCAGAATAATTTAAATCAAAATTATAAGGAAATATACCAATCCCGGGTATAATCCTCATTATTATTTTAATACCGTTTTTATATTTTTTATCCATAATATTAATAAAATGGTTCGCCTATTTATTTCCATATAAAAACCTTTATATAAATAATATATTGAAAAAAACATACATATATATAGTTTTTTTAAATATATATACATGAGTTCAGTAAGAAAGATCCAGCTAACTGGAGGTTCAACATATATAGTTTCATTACCTTCTAAATGGGTTAAAAACAATCATCTAACAAGGGGAAGCGAGGTAAAAATTGAGGAATCAAAGGACAGACTTGTTTTATATAATAGCTCCGATGTTAAAACGGAAATAGATAAGGTTCTTAATATAGGGCAGATAGATACAAAAAGCCTTCAAAGGGCCCTTATATCAATTTATATTTCTGGATTCGACACACTTACAATCAGAAGTTCAAACTATATATCTGATGAGATAAGGGATACCATAAAAAAATTTTCCAAGCTGGTAATAGGAATAGAAATATTTGAGGAGGACTCAAAAAAGGTTGTATTGCAGAACGTACTTAATTCAAATTCATATCCAATCTATAATTCAATAAAAAGGATGTCTCTTAATGTTGAGTCAATGATATCCGATGTAATTTCAGGAATAAGTTCAAATGATTATGGCCTGTTAAAAAGTGTGGTATCAAGGGATGATGAGATTGATAGATTTCAGTGGTATATATACCGGGAGGTGAAGGCAAGAAGCTGTGAGGATGGTAACAGCATATATTATCTGCTATTATCAAGAATACTTGAAAGAATAGCAGACCACGCAGTCAATCTATGCAATATATGGACAAAAAAGAATAATTCATCAAAAACCGCAATAAATAAGGTAATTGAGTTTCTTAACTTCTGTCTGGAACTCTATAAAAAGGCCATATCACTTTATTATTCAAAAAAATATGCCGGATTAAATGATATTATATGCATGAAAAAAACAATAAATGGTTATAAAAACGAGTTATTAAATATTTCACTGGATTCTGATATTGAAACAATTTCATTTACATCCGAGGAAATAACAAGAATAGGCTTTTATTCCACAGACATTGCAGAGCTGGCCATGGACATGATACTTTCATCCTCCAATGAAATGGATTTATAATTTTTTAATATCAATAATTTCACATGTATTTCCATTCCCCTTAAATATTTTTGTTGTTATATTATGAAATATGCCAACCTCAACAACACCGGGAATCATTTTAATTTTTTGCTCAAGTCCTGTATCAGTATAATCAAATCTGCAGTCTATTATGTAGTTCCCATTATCGCTGATGAATTTTTTATTATCCCTGAATGTGCATTTTGCCCCAAGTTCCTCTATGTGGCTTAAAGTTTGATCTTCCATGAATGGTATAACCTCAACAGGTAATGGAAATTTATGCAGTTTTTCAGAAAATTTTGAGCTGTCAACCATTATAAATACATTCTTACTATTGTACGCAACAATTTTTTCCCTTACAAGCGCCCCTCCACCACCTTTTATAAGATTTCCATCAGGATCAAATTCATCTGCACCGTCAAAATCTATATCAATATTATTAATGTTATTTACTGTCTTAATCCCGTAACTATTGGCAATTTCCTCTGTTTTCTTAGATGTTGGAACACCAATAATATCGGTTATTTTACCACTTTTTACCAGTTCTCCAAGGGCATCAAGAAAATATCTTGTTGTTGACCCTGTGCCAAGCCCAAGCTTCATGCCACTTTTAACATGCTTTATTGCCTCCATTGCCGCAGCCCTTTTTTCCTCCTCGAACATAAATCCTTAATGTTAATGTGATTAATTAAGTTTTAATACCAGTTATAAATGGAATAAAATTTAAGGTTATTATTAATGCATGTACATATGGATAACATAATGATCCTTGGGAGTGGTTACTCGGGATTGAATGCCTATTACAGGCTTAGGAGGAAATTTAATGTAAAAATAATTACCAGAGATTATTATTTAAATTATTATCTATTTAACAATCCTGTAAGAATAAAATTAAAAGATGATATAATAAATGAGCAGGTAAAAGATGTTAATATAGAAAAAAGGGAGATAATAACAGATAAAAATGTATATAATGCAGATAAAATTATAATAGCCACGGGATGTGACCGCAATAATCAGATCACGTTTCTTGAAAAAATGAAGCTGGAAAATAACATGGCCATAGGATCCCAGAATGAATTTGACGAATATATAGTTATCAACTTTATACTGGCCATGAAAAAATATAATAAAAATTTTAAATTTTCAGGCAATGCCCTCTCTTTTCTTGGTAAAAAAATTCGTGATGGCGTTATTAGCCTGCTTAATCATTATAATATAACAATAACGGAGAGCCCGGATTATATTCTTCCAGAATGCAAACCGGCCCTATTTAATGACTTTTTAAACACGGATAATAAACTGCGAATTGCAGATGATGTTTTTGCCATAGGGGATGCCATTAATTTTGGGCCAAAAATTGGTGAGCTTGCCATGAGAATGGGCATATTTGTTGGAGATTACATAAATGGTGCAAAAAATAGCTTTGACCCTGTTTATATAACTGTTTTAGGATCGCCACAGGGTCCCGGGATGAGGGTTGTCAGCAGCATTCCATGGGGTGGCAGCATTGAAAAATTTAGATTTTTAAGGAAGCCTGCCATAATGAAGGGTTTTTTATATAATTACTACAGAATTAGACGCGGCAATATGGGATTTTTAAAATATATATAAATTTAAATTATAGGGCATTAATTTTATCCTTAAAACACTTTATTGTGCTGTTTATGTTGCTTAATGATACAGAATTTAATCTATCAGAACCCATAATTTTAACAATCATGCCAAAATTGAAATCGCTTTCCCAGTCTATTTTTGTTTCCTGTTCCGCAGGTGTTAGGCCTATATTGATGCGAAACTGTATCTTTGAACCAGCTATCCTGCCATCACCATCAATTTTTATATTATTCCCGGAATAATTATATGTAAATGTCATTCTTCCGGATATTGTATTCATTGCAGATATTCCTGCATCCGATATGTCAAGCTTGAGTTTACATTTTATTTTATCGCCATATTCAAGATCATACACACCCGGCAGACATGGTATAACATTTTTTAAATCTTTAAAAAACAATGAAACCTCATCATTGCCCTTATTAACCATAAAACTACCATTAAATTTCATTTTTGTTTCCTCTTTTAATGCCTTCATTCAACAGATATGCTGATAGTATGTAATCAGCATATTCGAAATCCATACCATCCCTGTAGGAATTTATATAATTTATAAATTCTTTATCAAGGCCACCCATATTTGACTCCATGTATCTTTCAAAAGTATCATTAAAATTTATTTTGGATGTATCATAATTATGTGAGCCAAAAATTTCTGATATCCTGTTGCTTAATTCGGACGCCATAAGCCTTGTGGTGGTGAATTTCCCACCTATTATGCTTATCATGTTATCGAAATTATCAATTATTGAAAAATCTCTTGTACCCCTGGAGTTATCATCCTTAACAAGAGGCCTCATTGAATAGTAAAGTTTCTTATAGCGCTTTTTTTCAAGTGATGGCACCATCTTGGATACCTCAGACAGCATAATATCAAGGTCCTCATCATCCACATCATTGGAATCCGGATCATCAGAGATAATTGCCAGGGTTCCGGCCACCGTGCCAGAACCGTAAGGGAGTATAATATCACCATCTGATGGGGGGCGCATCCTGTTAATTATGGACCCAACAAAGGGTCTGTCATAGACTGCCATGTATCCAAGTGTTGGCATAACTTCAAAGTTCTTTATGCCCAGATTCTGGGCAACATTACCAGACCATGGCCCCGAGGTGTTTATAATAAAATCAAATTTTTCAGTTTGTATATTTCCATTATATGAATATTTTAATGAAATTACATTATTTTTCGACACAGACCCGCCAACTACATTACAGCCTGTATTAAATTTTGTACCGGCCATTATGGCCTCCAGTGCAACAGCTGCAGAAAAATTATGAGCGCTTATAATTTTGTCAGGAACCCTTATAACCCTTTCAATCTTTGGGTTTACATATGCCTCCATTTTTAAAAATTCCTCAGGTGGTAATTCCTCTGAATCTATACCATTTTTTTCATTGCTTTTTATAAGCATGTCACCATAATTTGATTCAACTTCTCCAAGGGATATGTAATAACCGCCGGTATCCTTTATGAATCTGCTGGCAGTTTTGCTTAATAACTTATTTTCCTCCATACATTCCCTTGCTGAGTTTGGGTCATTTACAGAATACCTGGCACCACTATGCAGCATACCATGGAATCTGCCGGATGTCCCGGCAAGAAGTGAGTTTCTTTCAAAGACCGTTACTTTATAACCATTCATGGATAGATTAAGGGCACTGAAAATACCTGTGATCCCACCACCTATAATGCCTATTTTTTCCATTTAATGCTGTTATGATTTTTTCGTATTTATTGATATCTAAAATCTAAATTAACCTGTTAAAATTTAACGTAAATACCTCAAATTTAGACCTTATGGTGGAAATAAAATTAATCTAGGAATATTGATGTTTTATTTATCCTCAAATAACTATATAAGTAATTTATATATGGTGTTGCATGGAAATGTATGATTATTTAACAAAAAACTTTGTAATAATAGGTCATCGTGGCCTCCCTGAGAAATATCCAGAAAATACAGAGATTTCATTCAAAAATGCATTTAATTATACAGATGCTGTGGAACTTGATGTTCATTTATCTGCAGATGGTGGGGTTTACATAGTTCACGACTTTAATTTAAAAAGATTAACGGGGAATGATATTAATATAGAAAACCTAAATTCCTCTGAAATAGACAGGTTAAATATAAAGGGTTTTAAAATACCGCGGCTTGACTATATATTAAAAACATATCATGAAAAATATTTTTTTATTGAACTAAAAACAATAGATGATTCTGGCAGTATGGTTTATAACAATATTGTTACAAAAACTTTGGAAATAATAAAAAATACAGGAATGAAAGATCACGTTTGTGTCATATCATTTAACCCATTCTCACTCAGGGAAATGCATGCCCTTGATGATTCAATTATGCTGGGTCTGGATTACTGTGATTTATCCGAAAAATATATGGGAAAACTTAACAGTGTTGATCTGAGGGAACTTGGAATTTCTGTTTATATACCAGAATATAAAAATGATAAAATTGACTGCCTCATTAAATTAAGAAGTCTTGGATTTATTGTAATTCCATGGACGGTTGATAATTATGTTGATGCCGTGAAAATCAAAAATGCGGGTTTAAACGGTATAATAACCAACAGGGCAGATGTTATGGCCAGCATGCTAAAATTATAGCAGGATAATTATTGATCAATTATGGCATGATAAAAAATTATTTTTTATTAGTTATAAGATATTTTTCCATCTTTAAATATAATATTAAATCATTTAATAAATTATATCCATAAAATAAAATGAAAAATGACAAAAAATTAAATATAAAATTATGAAATTTTTTATTAAAAAAAATATGATTAAAATTTATAAAGAATATAGATATACCTTATAAATGTGGGACCCGGGAGGAGCTCATAAAACACAAAATAAGGTTTATATTACGCTTAGGTTTTTAAGAATGGAGCAGACTTTTTTTAGCCTCCCCATGGCATATCTTGGGGCCTTTCTGGCCGTCCGCGGTATTCCATCAATCAGGGTTTTGCTATTAATATTCACCGCACTTTTTTTCATTAGGATAGCAGGAATGACAAATGATAATCTTGCAGACAGGTTTATAGATGCCAGGAATCCCAGAACAATGACAAGACCCCTTGTAACAGGTGCCATTACAGTTCAGGATGCATATTTGTTTATAATAATAGGTTTAATAGGATATTTTGTTTCTGCGTTTTTTATAAACATTATAGCATTTACATTATCCCCACTTGGCGCACTTATAATTATGACATACCCATACATGAAAAGGCACACGGCCCTGGCCAATTATCAGATAGCATCCATACAGGGATTATCGGTTATGGCCGGTGCCATAGCTGCATCCGGCATACATGGGCCGTTGTATATAATATACAGAATTCCATGGTTCTTTGTTTTTGCGACAATTTTCTGGGCCATTGGATTCGATTTATATAACCATATTCCAGATATAGACTATGATAAAACCCATAATCTGCATAGTTTTGCAGTTCTGCTTGGAGGCAAATCACTGGCATTTGCAGGATTGAATCAGGTATTGTCTGTTTCCCTTGCCGTTGGTGCTGACATATTTTATAAATTATATTTAATATCCTACATAAGTACAGCACTACACGGATTGATAATGCTTATTGCATTTATTCTTGCAAGGAAGCAGGATTATGGAAGAGCGTTTCATTATAATATCTATGCCTCTGTTGTGCTTGCCCTTGGAATTATAATAGATGCTGCACTGGGATTTCCAAAATTTTAAAAAGGATGCGGAGAGGGGGATTTGAACCCCCGAATCCCTGCGGAAATGGACCCTAAATCCATCGCCTTTTCCTATCTCGGCAATCTCCGCCTTATCTGCCTTATTCTTAAAATTTATTTATAGTTTTCATTTATAGATAAATATACTATAAATAAGGTCTCTGGGCTGAGAGCATGTATAACTTAATGGGAATAAATATTAAGGAAAATTGAATATATTATTAATATTTAATCCGATATGAACAGTAATAAATTGAATAAAATGCAATATGAATATGATGAATTCATTCTAAATGATGAAAATGGTGAATGTATATTGAAACCTCATTAAACTGTAATGCGATGGCTCACAAAATAAGAAATATTAATTATAAATAAAGTTACATGATTTCTCCAGAAGATAGCATAATAATAATGGAAAATTACAGCAGGGATTTTTTTAGGAATGTTTTCAGTAAGATGGAATTTATAATGGCAGTAGACTATCTAAAAAACTTTGTAAATAAATACGATGTCCCAGTTTTATTCACGGAAAGACCATTTAAGTACATCACAGGAAATGAAGAGATAAACATGTTTATAAAAAAAATGAATGAAAGAAAGGAGAACTCAAAAATGCCTGAATCACCAATGGATAAAAAATTTTTATCTGATTTTGAACGTGCCTTAATTCCAGAGAATGTGGTGCATGTAAAAAAGGAGGATATTTTTTATAATACCAATGTTGAGGATTTAATAAGGCAGCACAAAAGAAATACCGTTCTATTATGTGGTTTTTTCACTGAAACTGATATATTCTTAAGTTCATATGAATCATACATAAGGGAATTTAATACGTATGTTATTTCTGATGCCACATCAACGTATTCTGAAAGGTTATACTTTCAATCACTGGAAATGATAAGCCAGATGGTAAATGTTATAGATACAAGGGACATGGAAAAAATGTTTTGATTATTCATCCCTGTATTCCGTATCTGTGTCCTCACCGCCCTGGAAATAATTGGACATATCAGAATATATGTCATCAAATCCAAACATATCCTTTGATGAAACCGGAGAAATTTTTGTTATTATATCAGATTCCTTAAATGCATTTATAATATTAAGAAAGTAGTCCTTTACCATCTCACCCTTTTCATCCAAAAAGTCCCCGTATAGGAGATCAGGGTCATCCTCCCATGATTTTATTTTATCAACAACTTCATCGCCAATTAAATCTATTTTATTAAGCACGAATAGCATGGGAATGTAGAATCTTGAATATACCGATCCAAATAACATTTTTTCAGATATAAAACCTGAAGGCGTCTGTGCAACAACAGAATCTGCAATAAAGGCCAGCATGCCTTTTTTGCCTGCAAGCCTTTCAACAAGCATTGGACTGCTGGGCCTGAAACTGAAAAGCTCTATCTGGCCCGGAGTGTCAAAAATTACATAATAGTCCTCGTACAAATCAAGTTTTGACCTTATCTTTTCTGCATTATCTATAAGCAGATCAGATGCAACGACCTGGGCACCATTGGGACCAAGAGAGTACTCACTCATTATATCATTCAGTGAGATAAACTCCCTTATATCTATTTCAGGTTCATATGGAAGGTACTCAGCACCCGGATCAAGGTTTACTATAATGGAGTCATAATCGCTTCTGGTAAGCCATTCCTTAAATGCACCGCAAAATGTTGATTTACCTGTTCCTGCAGGTCCTGTTACAAATAATGATCCAATCATGCATCATTATTTTATGAATTTATTTAAATGATTCCAGTGTTGGTGCGTCATCAACAATTTCATCCCCATGTATATCAAATGTATCATTTATAGAATCTATAAGCCTTCTAATCTGGGCCTGTAAATACTCAGGAAGTTTAAACTCTGACATTATTTTTTCCGTTTCTTTTAGGTATTTAACTATACTGCCGTGGTGTATTGTTAATATCAAATTATCTGATCCACATTTAAGGCATTTGCCTGATAATGGTATTCTTCTAAATTTTGAATTGCATTTTGTGCATCTGAATTCCTGTGTAAAAAAGCTCCTTAAATTTCCAAACATGTCAGGTAGAAAGTGTGATGATATGACCCTGGCAGCAACATCATTCTCGTCCACAGAAATCAATTTTTTTGCAAGCCCAAGCTGCTTTTCTATCTTTTCCTCCATTGATCCTATTGTTTTATATGCTGATGTAAGTGTGCCATCACTTAAATCGGATGTATCAAATGAAAAACCTGCACCGGTATATGAATTTTCCTCAGCCATTTTTACCTTCATTGTTTTCATCATCTTTTCTATAGATGATGCCGGTGAATTTTTTTCTGTTTCCAGATAAAATTCAAGAGGGTATTTATAAAGAGTATCCACATTAAGGGCCTCCTTGTCAACCTCCTCAGGATCAAGTATGACTGTTAGCACAAGAGGTGCATCCATCAGGCCACCGGTGGTTGATGGCAAAAATTTTTTTGAGAAGTTAAGAAGACCGTCCAGCAAAAGCATTATACTATCCTCATCGCCATCACAGTTTCTTCTCTTCGCGGCATGGAAGAATGGATGTGCATAGCAGCCGCTAACCTTTGAGAAGCCAATAATCCTGCCAACAATGCCACCTGAGGTATGTGGTGCAAGCCCAATAACAAGATGCCCTATTAGATCCTCTATTTTACTGCACATGTAATATGGCTGCATGTTATAATATTTAACAAGAAGATCATCAATAAAATTTGATACATGGAGCAGGTATTTTGCCGCATCCTCTGGTATTATAATATCCTGTGGATATATTTCGTTTATTTCCTGATCCGGGTATCCAAGATTTTTTAATGTCTCAGAGGATAACTTCAGCTCGCTTTTTTTGAAATGTGTTATGGGTATATCGGACATATCATATCTGCATGTACCATCCTTATTCAGGCTTATATCATATTTTGACCTTAAAATACCCTTTTCAAGAGGTTCCACCGTATTTGATTTGGACATTAATTTTTTAACGCCCTTAAGCTCCTTTAAATCGTAAAAACCAACATGGCTTTCAGCCTTTTCAAGAACTGTTCCGACATTAACACTTAATTTTTTCTCTGTATTTTCGTCATATGTAATAGAACCGCATTTTTCGCATAATGTTAATGGTGTTTCATTTCCACAGTTCCTGCACTGCCTTGCATTTAATTCCATTGAGAACTCTACCCTGTTTTTGGCCGCAACCAGAATAGATCTCCTGCTATCACCATAATTGAGAATTGGAAATAAGGCATGGACCTTTGGCTTCATTTTTCTGTCCCCTGCCTTTTCTGGCCTTCCCAGCCTTGCACCAACCCTCACAGGTGCCCTTGGCTTAATCTCTATACCTGAAAGCTTATTTACCGCATCCATTACATTTGTTTCATTATCAATATTTCTTAACTGAACAATTTTATCGTTAACAAGTTCAAAACCTGTGGAAATTATGAGGGGATAAAATTCTGATAAAAATAGGCCATTATCTGTATTTTTAAATTCTATGCCAAGCTTTATTAATATATCCCGAATATCATGGGTTAAAATTAAACCTCCTGAAAAATCAGCCACCTTTATAGAATCTATTAATTTTTTAAGTTCATCGATTGTTATATCATGCCAGTAATAGTCATATTTTGGATGGAGCGGAATTTTATATTTTCTGGAAAGATCCACTGCCGTAAACTGATCCGGCACTGTTTTTTCGTAACCCTTCAATTTATCCGGCAGATAATATGACCACCATTCAACTGTAAACGGTGACCTTGATAAATTTCTGTTGTTCTCCAGGAAATCCCCATAGGCGATTAAAATCTCACCAAGATCTGTAATAACGTCTATATTTTCCCTTAAACTGCGTGCCTCCTCCATGTTTTTTATTTTAACATGATCGCCGTTTTTTAAAAGCACTGTTGGGCCATCTATTGTATCACAGGGTGTGATCGCCGCGGCCTTTCCAGGAAGCTCAACCTTTATCTGTGATCCTATGGCAATAAAATCATCCAGTATATACATGGTAATAGGATTTATGGATGCGGCGGCCAGCCCGGAGAGCCTTGATCTGCCGTATCGTAACCTGAAACCACCAGGTCTGTTTGGATATCCAAAAACCGGCCTTCCTGCTATAATATCCCTGAGGTATTTTTCTCCCTTATCCCCCTTTTCCTCCTTTTTATGGTTGCCAATTTTATCCAGTATATCCCATTCCTTCAGGTTCATTATATTTGTATATTTTAAAACCTTCTTGGATTTCTGTATAAGCCCCTCACATAGCACAAGGCACATACCACCACGGATATTATTGGTTTTAATTCTTTTCATATCACGGTGCCCGGAAATTTCCTCTTCCTCACTGCCCTCTCCATCGATCATAACCGGGGAATTCTTTACAACTAGTCTTATCTCATCATCAGAGGGCAAATACTGTAAATGTTTTCTTCTGTTATAGGCCTGGATTTCCTCTATATACCTCTCAACCTCCTCATCTGTTGCCTTAAATGCCCCCACATTAAGCTCTCTTCTAACTATATCTGTAATTAGAACACTTAATGCCTGTGCAGTACCACCTGCGCTTCTAATTGGACCAGAATATACAATATCAGCGTAATCAGTGCCATCATCATTCTTAACTATTTTTACCTCTTTAATTCCCTCCAGAGGTGCCACCAGTATGCCCTCGGTCAATATGGCAAGCCCCACCCTAACAGCCTTTTCAAGGGCCTCATCCTTATTTTCCCTGAGCATTTCTGCAACTTTTTTGGAGATCTTAAGTGATACCTCCTCCCTAGACATGGTTTTTGAAAGTTCCCTGATTTCTGAGGCGATACCCTTCATGTGTATTAATTCTTCCACCCTTTCGGCCATATCATTGGCAAGTGGTATTTCAACCTCAGTTGATATATCCCTGCCAAGGGATTTGGCCTCTGTGGCTATGGCATAACATTCGTCAACCCTTTTCCGAATTAAATTATTATACTCATCTAATTTTTTGTCTAACATTTCAGGATTTTAATAAATCACTTATTAGCAGCTTATCCATTAATGATGCCTTTATTTTTAGCTGACCCTTGAGGTAAGCATCCATGGCACTTTCTTCCTTGGATAATATCTTCTTAAATAAATCAGAGCTGACCTCAACATATATATCAGCATCAGATTTTTCTTCTACAGGCTCACTTATGTGGTTATTTTCGATTTTAAATGTGTAAGAGTCCTTATTATCAAATGTAATGCATATTGTTTTTTTTACAGATTGAAGCTTTTTGGAATATGCCGGATCGCTCGCTATCTTCTGATTCGATTTCTGTATTAAATTATTTAATATTTCTTTCATACAGTTTATCCTCCTTTAACTTTTTATATTCAAGTGATTTTTTTATAAAATATAAATGTACTCTTGATGGATTTAATGGGCGTGATTTAAATTCAGCATGGTACTGTGTGGCAATATAATTATCACGATCCTTTAATTCCATAATTTCCATCCTTATTCCTTCATCATCAGTCCCTGAAAAAATTACCCCTGCGTTTTCAATGTCTTTAATATAAACAGGATTAACCTCGAATCTATGCCTGTGGCGCTCTGATATTATTTTCTGGCCATCGTATATTTTGCTTGCAAGTGTACCTTCCTTAATAATTACATTTTTGGCCCCAAGCCTCATTGTACCGCCTAAGTTTTTAACACCCTTTTGCTCAGGCAGTATATCAATAACAGGGTATTTAGTTTCTGCATCAAATTCTGTGCTGTTTGCATCCTTAAGGCCGAGAACATCCCTTGATATTTCAATTACTGAAACCTGAAATCCAAGGCATATGCCAAGGTATGGTATTCTGTTTTCCCTGGCATACCTTTCTGCTATTATTTTACCCTCAACACCACGGTATCCAAATCCACCGGGTATAAGTATTCCATCAAGGTTCCTTAAATCATCAATGTTTTTAAGTAATTTATCTGAGTCTATCCATTTAATATTTACCGCAATTCCGGTATTGCCTGTTACGTGTGAAAATGCCTCCTTATGGCTTATATATGCATCCTGCATATCTATGTACTTGCCTATTATTCCAACTGTTACCTCATCTTTAGGATTTTTTATGTTATTGACAAAATTCATTAACGTGTAATTGAATTCATGGTCATCGGCATTGTAAATTTCCCTTATAAGATCCAGTATATGCTGTTTTTCCATAAGTTCCGGAACAAAATAGACATTTTTAACATTGTATATGCTTATAATTCCTGATTCCTTAACGTCCGTGAATAATGATATTTTTTTCCTTGCCTCGCTATTTAATGGGTGCTCTGAACGGCAGAATAAAATATCTGGCTGGATTCCTATGGCACGAAGCTCCTTAACGCTGTGCTGCGTTGGCTTTGTTTTCTGTTCCCCTCCAGTTTCGGGAATCAGTGTAACGTGACCAAATATCATATCATCATTTTTTTCTGACTTCATCTGCCTTAAGGCCTCCAGGAATGGCATGGATTCAATGTCTCCGACGGTACCACCAACCTCTATTAACGCAATGTCATAACCCTTGGCCGCCTTTCTTATTTTGTTTTTAATTTCGTTTGTTATATGGGGTATGATCTGAACAGTGCTTCCAAGGTAATCGCCCATGCGTTCCTTTTCAATAACCTCCTTATACACCTTCCCAGTTGTAATATTGTTGTCAGATGTTAAATTTGTGTCCAAAAACCGTTCATAGTTTCCGAGGTCAAGATCAACCTCGCCACCATCATCAAGGACAAAAACCTCTCCATGCTGGTATGGGTTCATGGTACCAGCATCATAATTTAAGTATGGATCTATTTTAATATTAGTTACCCTGTAACCACTATTTTTTAATAGGTATGCAAGACTGGAAGTTATTGTTCCCTTTCCTAATCCAGAAATTACACCACCAGTAATTACAATATAATGCATTATCTAGTAGTGAAAAACGTTTAATAAATTTTTTGCTATACCGTACCATTATATCATTATTAAACTTTTACAACGAATTACATTATAAAATAAGTTATATCGTTTATTTTAATATAATAATTTTTCAAAAAAATTTGTATTTATGCTAACATTTTTAAAATGATTATTTATTGAAAAAATAAATCATATTTATGATGTTTATATGAAATTAATGCATATTTATGAAATATATTCATATATTAAGAAATTTTAAATAGAATTATCATATTTTGGATTATGAAAATAATACTGTCTGTTGATTCAGAGGATAAAATAGCAATGTCCATAACAGCAGCCGAGCATCTTTCAGAAATGCCAGAAACAGAGCTTGTTGAGGTTGTTTATCTCAATGGTGGAATAGCTGCAGTGGTGGAAAAAAACAGAATAAAACCAATGCTTGAAAATAAAAAGGTGCAGGTTGTTGCATGCGGAACCTCAATGCAAGCAAGAAATATCCAAAAGGATGAACTTGCGGATGGCGTGGTATATGTTCCCGCAAGTTTGAAGGAAATAATAAAAAGAAAACAGGAAGGTTACATGTACCTTGTTTTATAAAAATTAAAAATTAATTTTCTGATACACTTTTATTTTCCTTTGTTTCCTCAATATTTTTTATATTATGGTCATCGGTAATTTCTGTACCCAGTGTTTCAGGACTTAAATACATGCCCACGCCAACAATAACCGCGCCTATCATTAATAGCATGGCAGTTGAAAACCATATGTTTGTTGGTGTGTCTATGGATTTAAAAAGGTAATCGTGCATTAATGGAACATATATTGAGAACCATCCACCTATAAAAATTCCGGATGAATATCCAAAACCTACGCCAGATGATCTCATATTTGTTTGAAATCTCTCAGATAGGTATACAGGGATTATCCCCCATGGCGCCTGTGTTATAAAACCAATGACTAGTACAGATATTACAGTAAGTGGGACATTTCCTGTTTTGGCCCCATAGAATGCGCCATAAAACATTGGCACAGTCACAATTAATGTAAGAACTGCCCATATTAAAGTTAACTTTCTTCTTCCAATCTTCTGTGACACATATCCAAAGAATAATGCACCTGCAAAGGCTGTGCCAAGTGAATATGTATATATTGTATCTGCCTCCCCGTATGTGAAAACACTTGGTGCATGTTCAAGTATTGTGGGAACAAATGCGAATAATGAATATGCAAAGAAGAACATTCCAGTCATGTATATCATTACCTGGAAGAAATCTTTTCTGTGCTCCTTTCTAAACAGATCTGTAAATGGCTGTTTTTTAATTTTATTTTCCTTTTTGAGCTTATTAAATGCAGGAGTATCACTCATTGTTAATCTCACAACAAGGGCAATGACCACCGGAATTAAGGTTGTCAGGAACAGGTATCTCCATGCATATGCCTTTATGGCTGCAATACCAAAATATCCTGTGAAAATAGCCACTATTGCTGCTGCCAGAAGGGCGCCAAAGGAAAATCCACCCTGAACAAGACCGCTAATTATGCCCCTGAATTTATAAGGTGTCCATTCCATTACAAATGGATGGCCGGCAGCGTATTCACCACCTGCAAATGTGCCAACGAAGATCCTTATTATGACAAAAAGGACAAATGATAGTATACCCACACTGGCATAGGTTGGCAGTGCAGATGTAAGTGTGCTGAATAATCCTAGGCCCAGTATGGTTATAATAAGATCCTTTTTCCTTCCTATTTTATCACCAAAATGACCAAAAATGGCCGATCCAAAGGGCCTAAATATAATTGTGAGAGAATATGACAGTATAATTGTGAATGCCCCAAGAAGTGCTGTGGTTGGCGGTAGCAGGACAACGGCGAGAACGGGTGCTGTTGATAAAATCATTGTTAGGTCAAATGCATCCAGCAAAAAACCAAAAAACTGTGATGTTGTGGCCTTTGCTGAATTTTTGCCAAATTTCTCAACCTTTGTATTATAATTACTATTCTCCATAATAAATGCAATGTTTTATTATTTAAAAATTTATCCCACTTAATTCATTAATAATTTATTAATTAAGTTAATTTATGAAATGGTTAAATATTAAAAATGTTATTATTTCTGTAAATAATGATATTTTAAATATTAACTACTTTATTTTTTAGTGATTTGATGTTTTATAAAAACAATTAATGTTATTCAAAGATTTTAAGTATGCTTATTTATCAGCGAATATTAAGGATATACAGTTTTATTATATTTTCAGATATACTTTATTGTTATTAATGATAAAAGCTACATAATTTATTTAATTTCAGGTAAAAATTAAAACTTATATAGTGTGTAATAATTTGTTTTTATTGAAATCAAAATTTGAGGATATGCCTTTGGATAACGTTTATTCTTCGTTAAACTCATCAAAGGATGGTATAACTGAGAATGAGGCCACAAAAAGGATCTCCCTATATGGTTATAACGAGGTTAGTGAAAAAAAGGAGAGTAATATAATTAAATTTCTTAAAAAGTTCTGGAACCCGGTAGCCTGGATGCTTGAAATAACAGTAGTTATAACATTTATTTTAAAGAAATATGATGACATGTACATTATATTATTTCTATTAATTTTTAATTCAATAGTTGGTTACACGCAGGAATCCAGGGCAAATAATGCACTGGAATTATTAAAAAAGAAGCTTTCTGTTAAGGCCGTGGTTTTAAGGGACAGGTCATGGAAGGTGATAAACTCATCACTCCTGGTGCCTGGTGATGTTGTTCATATAAAGCTTGGTGATGTTGTTCCAGCCGATGCGAAAATAATAAATGGGAATATAGAGGTAGACCAGTCGGCATTAACAGGCGAATCGCTTGCAGTTGAAAGAAAGAGCCCGGATCTTATATATTCCAGTTCAATAGTAAGGCGTGGAGAATGCGATGCGATAATTGTCGCAACAGGTGAAAATACATTTTTCGGAAAAACTGCACAGCTGGTCAGAACAGCCAAGGCCGCATCCCACATGGAAAATTTAATAATGAGAATAGTGAGATATCTAATAATAGTTGATGTTTCCCTTGTTATTATTCTTGCAGCATATTCAATACTTATAAATATAAGCCTCTCAGATGTTCTACCATTTATACTTGTAATTCTAATAGCCTCCGTGCCTGTGGCACTGCCAGCAACATTCACCATAGCCATGGCAATAGGTGCCCTTGAGGCATCTGAGACCGGAGCACTTGTAACAAGGTTGAATGCAATAGAGGATGCCGCATCTATGACAACATTATATATGGATAAAACTGGGACAATAACAAAGAATATACTTTCTGTTGCAGAGGTAATACCTGTAAACGATGATGAGAATAGTATATTATATTATGCTGCCATGGCATCAGAGGAAAGCAGTGATGATCCAATAGATTCAGCAGTGCTAAAGTATGCAAATGATAAAAACATAAAGGTTGATTTTTCACTTAGGGATGGCTTCACACCCTTTGACCCTTCCACAAAAATGACATCTGGTCATTTAACAAATGGCATAAATGTTGCAAAGGGGGCGCCACAGGAAATATGCAAACTTGCTGGTGTTGATTATTCCACCATAGAGGAAAAAGTTGATAAGGAGGCTGAAAGGGGATTTAGAATGCTCGGTGTTGCATCTGGCACGTCAGGTAAATACAGGCTCTCTGGATTGCTGGCCATCTATGACGCCCCCAGAGAGGATTCAAAGCAGCTTATATCTGAACTGTATTCAATGGGCATCACACCAAGAATGGTTACTGGTGATAATGGACCAATTGCGGTGGAAATAGCAAAGGAGGTGGGAATAAAAGGTGACCTCTGCAAGAATAGCACCATAAAATCTGAAAATGACATACTAAAATGTGGAATTGTTGCCGAGGTATTTCCTGAGGATAAATATAACATAGTAAAGCTTACACAAAAGGCTGGTGAAATAACCGGCATGACCGGTGATGGTGTAAATGATGCCCCGGCATTAAAACAGGCTGATGTTGGAATTGCGGTAAGCACTGCCACAGATGTTGCGAAGGCGTCAGCCAGCATAGTTCTTACGCATGAGGGGATAGAGGATATAGTAAAATCAGTGAAAATAGGAAGAAAAATATATCAGAGAATGCTAACATATACTCTTAATAAGATCATAAAAACAATGCAGGTTGTAATATTTTTAACATTATCGTTTTTTGTGATTAAATATTTTGTAACAACCCCATTCGATGTTATACTCCTTCTTTTTGCCAATGATTTTGTTACAATGTCACTTGCCACAGATAATGTGAGATACTCAATGCACCCAGAAAAATGGAACGTAAAATCACTTGTTTACAGTTCCATTAGTCTGGCATTTGCAGTAATACTTGAAGGTTTTATAGCACTTTATATAGGTACCTATTTTCATTTAACACACAGTGAGATGCATACATTTATATTTGATATGCTTGTTTTTTCCGGCCAGTTTACTGTATTTGCCATAAGGGAGAGGAAAAGGTTCTGGAATTCTATGCCATCAAAATACCTTTTAACAGCATCAATTGCTGATTTTCTGTTCATATCATTAATATCATACTATGGTATACTTGTAACAGCAATTCCTGCTGTTTTTATAGTATATGATATAATACTGGGATTTGCATTTTTATTCATTATGGATACTGTTAAAAATATGGTATTTAGAAGATTTGGGCTTTAAAAGTGATGATCTTGCAGAATAGAATATATTATGTATATTTAAAACAGGATGACCCAAAAAAATCCACAATGAAAAAACTGGAGCATTATGGTCTTGCCATTAAAATACGGGCTAATATGATAGGAAAAAAGCTGGTTTTAACCCCGTATTCTGATACATATCTTTTAAATTCTGACTCTTTTATTTACACAAATTATGGCATTTGCCTTATAGATGGTTCATGGAATTTAATAGATACAATAAAAAATTTAAGGGTAAAAAACGCAAGAAGGCTTCCACTTCTCTTACCTGTAAATCCAGTTAATTATGGAAAGCCGGGAAAATTATCATCACTGGAGGCTCTTGCAGCCTCTCTTTATATCATGGGATATCCTGATGCCGCATTTGAGGTTCTGTCAAAGTACTCATGGGCACAGAATTTCATAATAATTAATATGGAACCGCTGGAGGAATATAAAAAATGCAAGAATAATGAGGAATGCAGGGATGCCGAAAAATTATTTTTTTAAGTTTTTACCCATGTGCCGTTTTTAAGAGTATATGTTCCATCAGAGTATTTATTAATTATATTTATTATATTATCCCTAAAGTTTTCAGGAACCAGCGAAAACATGGCTTTTTCATATGGAAGTATGTGAATCCCGTTGACATGGCCGTAATCATTTGGATTTCCATTAATAAAACCAAGTTTTGTTTCAGTATATTTAAGTTCATCAGGGTCAAGCCTCATTTTTGCCCTTAAAACCCTCCTCTCAAGCAATCTAATGTCATCGTCTGAATATAATATTTCCTTCGGATTCCCGCCATTAGCCTCGATAAAAAGTAAAATGCCAAGACATTTTGAGCATTTCCCACATGGATATATTAAACCATTTTTTTCATGGCATGAGTGACATGACCTCTGATTTAAGTATAAATCATGATACCGGCCTATCAGAATTTTTTCTTCAAGAGATCCGGTAATTGGGTAAACTATTGAATAAACTCTTGTATTTATTCCCTTATTTCTCAGGTATTCTGACATCATTTCATTAAAATATGAGGTCTGATCGAATATGCCATAATAGTATTCAATACCATGGAATTTCCCCATTTCTCGGGGGTCATCAAATTCATCACCCATGATGATGTTGCCAATTTTATATTTTAAGATCAGGGGTAATGTCAAAAATATATAAATTGGGAAAATAAAGACCTGTATTGGATAATCATCAGCCTTTATGTTGATCATATCCTGCCTTAGTATTTTAATATGCCTTAACATTTCATGGTAAAATCTATCAACGTTCGACCATGTTTTTATTACATTTTTAAAATTTTTTTCATAATAATCAAATGCTGTTTTTGCTGTTAACCAGTGGGCGCCTGATTCCTCAAAAAAGAATGCGTAATTTTTGCCATTAGCATTTATTTCATTAAAAATACCGTAACCAAGAAGGCTCTCCTTGCCACCAGAGGACATTATTAAAACATTATTTTGATCCATCTCATCATAAGATTTATCGTCTATTATTTGACTGGCAGTAACCTCAGTTATGCCGCATGCATTTTCCTCTGTAATATCATTATCCTTTGGTATATATTCTTCCTTAATGAAATCATATCTTCTGTTAATTATTTTATTAATGAAAACCTCCCTTGCGTTTATTACTACAAAATTTTTAATTAAATTTAGGTCTGTTTTTGACAATGGATAATTTAATACAAGCCTCCTTGAAAAATATGTAAAATTAATTACAGGCATTGTAACTATAAGACCGGCAATATTTTTATCAGCTGTAATATCCTCCTTAAATGTAAAAATTAGCTTAAAGTGATTATCATCATATTTTATATCACCAATAATTCTGCGTTTTTCAATGGATAAAACACTAACCTCGATGCTATTAAAAGAGATAATATTATCAATAAACATTACATATCAGCTATTACGTCTGCAATTCTTTCGAACTCCTCTAATGGATCAAAAACAGGTATTCCAAATTTTCTCTCAAGCCTCTGCTTTTCATCAGCTATTTCAGATTTTGTCATTTCCTCGGTGTTCAGTGCTATGGCAATAACCCGCCTGTCTGAAACAAGTTCCAGCACCTTTATATATTTTTCCAGCGGTGGTATTGTATATTCAGGAAAACCGTCATAAAATTTTCTTTTGGGGGCGTGCTGCAGTATAATTGCATCTGGCCTTAAAGCGCCTATAATTTCGAAGCCACCGGGATATGCAGGATGAAGTATAGATCCCTGACCCTCCAGAAACATGTATTCTGGTTTTTCCTCAGTCCATGCCTTGTATGCTATATACTCAAGTGAACCGGCAACAAAATCATTTATTATTGAATCCATAACAACAGTATAGGGAAATCCCTGCATCCATGATGTCTGGCCTGTGCCAATAAGCTCAGATTTTTTTCCATGCTTAATCATTGCATTATTTAAATATACTGCTGTTGTTCTTTTACCAATGGCGCTATCTGTGCCAAGGACTGCTATTTTTTTTGATTTAACCTCATCTATTTTCCCTGTAAATGAGTATTCATATTTGTTAAATATCTTTCTTACATCTGTTATATAGACTCCATGCTTTAGTGCAAGCTCCGAGAATTCTGGGTCATCACTTATATACTGATGCAAACCGCTTACAATATTCATGCCAGATTCAATTGCCTCCCTTATATATGGTCTGTATTCCAGTGGAAGGTATCCTCCATCTGTTGCAACACCAACTATTAATGTTTCAGACCCGAGTGCCCTTGCCTCGGCAATTGATGATATTACCTTGATGTTGTTTGGTTTACCCATTAAAACGTAACCAGCATCCATGCCGTAATACCTTGAATCTATTACTGATGTGATCTGGTACCTCTTTGTAAACCTTACAAGACCATTTGCTGTTTTACCGTAAGTGGTGGCAAAATAACCCTCCGATAATACCGATGCCTTTTCCATTTTTAATTCCTCCCCGTAAGAAGTATAACACATGTTTCGTCCCTAACAACCCTTAGAGCCCCTGATACGGCAGAGCATGAGGCGGGAAGCACGGATAAACCATCGAGTCTTTCAAGCTCTTTTGATATATATAACATCTCCTCATCTGTTGAATAAAGGGCCCGGCCATGTGTTTCATATAAAACATTAAGGGCCTTCTGACCATCATATGACCTGTAGGCAACAAGGGGTTCATTTATCTTTGTTTCCTGAATATTATCTGGATTTAATTCCCTTATTTTTTTATAACCCCTTAAAAATGAATATATGATTGGGTTGCCATTGATTGTGCTATTGGCTATAAATGATGGAATTTTTTCTCCTGTTTTCATTGATATTCTCTTAAAACCAAGGTAGACACCGTACATTGTTGTTCCATTGCCAACAGGCACTGAAACGTATTCCGGCATTCTTCCAAGCTCA
This sequence comes from Acidiplasma sp., assembly GCF_038728925.1. NCBI lineage: Archaea > Methanobacteriati > Thermoplasmatota > Thermoplasmata > Thermoplasmatales > Ferroplasmaceae > Acidiplasma > Acidiplasma sp. The sequence continues at coordinate 10,970 of NZ_JAVYSZ010000005.1, read as the reverse complement.
TTATATATCTCCTCAGAGATTGTGGAATATGAATAATAATCAAGCTTTGAGTTGGCTGAACCGGGGCTTGCATCATACCATCCATTTGAGGCCGATAGCTCCCTTATATAATCCACCATTTCCTCATATTTCACAGGCTTTTCAATTATTTCTCCACCATAGTATGATATTTCATCCCTTCTGGCGCTAATATAATCTGAGGGTATTCCTATAACGGAGTGAAGGCCGTATTTTCTTGCATAATATGCTATGGATGCGCCATAATTACCACATGTTGCAACAGATATTGTATCATATCCATGTGCAATTGCATTTTTTACATGGTTTTCGGAAATACGATCCTTCTGTGTACCTGTGGGATTATAACCCTCATATTTAAAATAAATATTCTCCCTTTTTAAAAAATTACCAAGATCAGAGTCTTTTATTAATGGCCTACCTGGAGGCTTTTCCTCCATATCTATTTCCATTTTTTTCACTTGTTAAACAATTTAATAATTTATAATATATAAATTTTTACCATTTAAATATAATTTCAGCCCCTGCATTTATAATATAAGGTTAAAAATAATAGTTTTTAATAATTCAAATACCAATTATTTTTAAAAATTAATCCCTTATTATTTCAAGGGAATATCTGTCTGCAACATCCTCAATCATTGATTTTACCCTTGCCTTTGTACCATGCGAATCCATTAGAAAACCAGAGCATAACGGTGTTTTAATTACTGCGTTTTCAATTTCTTCTAAACTAACAGTATCGTGAACATACTTTGGTATTATATGGCCGATGTTTATATCATTTTTAAAAAAATATTCACTTATCTTTGGTGCGTAGTGACCACCACCAACACCAACGAAATTCTTATATTTTTTAATTTCCGGATTTATTATGGAACTTACCATTATTTCCTGTATGTTTTCCCGTGACCATTCTGATTCTGTTGTTCCTATTTCAATAAAGAATGATGGCTTTTCAAGATATGGCCCATGATGTGTTGCCTCAAAGGTTACCTCAAAATGATTATCATTATAGTTATTTTTAATATACCTCAGGCTGGCACTCATGTATTCGGGATCAGACATTACTATAATGTTGCTTTTTCCACCAAGCGCTGCCTCTCTAAAATTTCCAATTGGGTGAACTGTTAATGATTTAACCCCAGCGCTGGATGAATGTTTAGATAGAAATATGACAGTACTAACATTGTCATGTATCGTTAAATTAGAGTAAATATGGAGTTCTTTAATAAACATTAATGTATAATCACCATACTTATATTCTGATTCACCAGTTCTTTCAAAAGGAAAAATCTCAAGCAATTTTTTAGCCATGGCAGTGCTTGCCCCGTCCTGTTCAGATGCAATTATTAAGATCATTTGAATGGTAATTACCTCAAATTATAAGTTATTTTGTAAGTTTTGAGAAATATTGTATAATTATAAATATATTTTAATTAATAATTTAGTGAAATAAGCATATAATAAACCTTTAATAGGTAATTTAGTTATTTAAACTTATGAAGATTAAGATAATAATAGCCACAATACTTGTAGCGTTTATGCTTTTAGGTGTTATGTCCGCCCTGCCTGCCGTTCAGGGAAATGTTAACAGCATGTCCCCTTCCAGCGGGATGGGAGCCGGAATGGGATTTTCTGGAACGATAACTAACCATTTCCATAGCAGGGGGAATTATGGTGCAAAGCTTAATTATAATTATAAAAACAATACAGTATACGGGCAGTATTTAAAATTGAATTATAAAAATGGATATTTCTCAAATATAACATACAATCCAACAGGAACCATGATAATTAGCAACATGTATGCAAATTCTTCACTTACCTCAAGCCCCATTACTAATCCCTTATTTAAGTCGGGCTCCTCAGGTTATAGTTCTATAAACACCCTTGGCAGTCTTATGATTTATTACAATTATTCAACTTTTATAGTAATGCACAACAATCCTGCACTGGAGGGCAATATAATGATTCATGATACGTATTTTCATATAAATGCCCCGTCGGGTGCTAAAATTTACAATACTACAAACAATATGCAGGTCAGTGCGTCGGCAAATGCCTCTTTAAATGCACAGGCCAATAGCACGGTATTTGGAAACGCTTCAATGTCTGTCAATGTTATGGCCAACTTTAATCATGTAATAAATGCGGGAAAAAATATGATAATAATAGACAATAATGGAACAGTTGCATTCATATTTGTACATAATGGAAAATTCGTAATTAAAGGTCAGAATATAACCATAATGCCAGTAAATGGCGTGGCATTTATTAACATTGTTATTCCACCCGGAATGCAGAAGGTACCGGTAAATACAACATTAACCAGTGCAATTTTAAAGGGTAAAATAGCGTCTGAAATAGCCCTGGAAAGGGTTAATGGCACACTGGAAAACAACACAGTGAACTATAACTCGTCAATAAACTTTAAATTTGACAAAAATACGACAAGCAACGCTGTTTTTGATGTTAACTCAACAGTAAACCATTCAACAATTGTGGCCATATTTATTAGTAACAGTGTGTTAAAGGACAACGGGCATGCCTATGTTAAATTTGATGGCAGCGTTGCAAAGGAGGTAAATGTATCAACCCTGCTAAATGAAACAAGCACAACAACGCCCTATTATTCATATGTTAATACAAGTTCGGGAATGTTCATTATGCTTTATGTACCACATTTTTCAAACCATGTGATTGAGGTCTCAAATGTGCCATTTACCAGTTATACAATGTACTACATAATAATAGGTGTGATAGTTATAATTGCAATAATCGGCTCTGTGATATATATTGAGAGAAGAAAAAAATAAAATAAATTTATTTTTTATATAAAACTAAAATTAGATATACTTTTTAATGTTGTCTATTTTAATGGTAAACAGAGAGGATGAATTTTTAGAGGATGCCTTGTATATTAGACAGCTTGCCCAGAAACATAACAAATTTTTTGAGGAGAGTATTCCTCTTATTGCTTCTGAAAATATAATGAGCCCAATGGCCATGGAGATGCTTTTAACTGATTTCGGCTTTAGATATGCAGAGGGATTGCCACATAAGAGGTACTATCAGGGAAATTATTATGTTGACCAGCTTGAGGATAGGGTAATGGATCTCGGCAGGGAATTATTTAAATCCAAATATGTTGACCCCAGGCCATTATCTGGAACAAATTCCAACATGGCTGTGCTATATGCATTTACAAAACCTGGAGATCTAATCGCCACGCCATCACTTTCTGGAGGGGGACACATAAGCTCTGCCTCATTTGGTGCTGTTGGTTTTAGGGGACTTAAAACAGTAAATTATCCCTTTGATATAGATGAAATGAATATAGATGTGGATGGCACAATAAAACTTTTGAAGCAGAATAAGCCAAAGGTATGCTGGTTTGGTCAGTCTGTATTCCTCTTTCCTACCCCGTTAAAGGAATTAAATGATGTTTTTAATGAAATTGGCGCAACCGTGGTTTATGATGGTGCACATGTCCTTGGATTAATAGCAGGAAAGCAGTTTCAGGATCCATTAAGGGAGGGGGCCGAGATTATAACAGGAAGCACGCATAAAACACTGCCTGGACCGCAGCATGGCATAATTATTGGTGAAACCAGTGAGGATAAATGGAAGAAGGTACAGCGTGGCGTCTTTCCTGGAACATTAAGCAATCATCACATCAATGCAATGGCTGCCCTTGGCATAACCCTTGCGGAACATTTACAATTTGGTGAGGACTATGCAAAACAGATAATTAAAAATGCCCAGCTTCTTGGAGAGGAACTAAATAAATATGGTTTTAAGGTTCTTGGTGAAAAAAATGGATTTACAAAATCCCACACGCTCGCTGTGGATGTATCTGCACAGGGTGGTGGAAAGTATGTTGCTGAAACCCTTGAAAAGGCAGGCATAATACTTAATAAGAACCTATTACCCTATGATGATAATAAAAAATCACAGAATCCAAGCGGAATAAGAATAGGCACCCAGGAAATAACCAGAATAGGATTCAAGGAGGATGATGTAAAACATCTTGCTGAACTAATCAATGATATAATCATGAAAAATAAAAATATTGAAAAAATGAAATCTGAGGTCGCTGAATTCAAGTCAAAATTCACGGAAATACAGTATTGCTTTGGAAAATTTAGACCTTATCAGTACATAAATATATACAAATAAATTTCTTAATTTATGAATTTATAATCATAAATTGATATATTATATATATATTATGACGATTTAGGTAAAAAATAAGTTTAAATATGATTTTGTTATATAATACCGATTAATATGATAATTTCTTATCCGAATTGGGATGCTGCTATGTTTGCGTATACAATTTCAGCCCATATACTGCTTGTATCATTGAGTATGGGCCTTGCCATAACAGTTACCATAGCCGAATTCCTTGCGCTAAGAAAAAAGGACAAGTATTACGATACACTTGCATATAAATTATCAAAGGCACTGGTGATATTCTTTGCAGTAGGTACTGCTTCCGGTACGGTTATGGCCATGGAACTGTTCCTGTTCTGGCCAACCTTCATGAGGCTTGTTGGCGAGGTTTCTATGGGGCCATTTTATGTTGAGGTATTCTCGTTCCTTCTTGAGGCCATTGCACTGCCAATGTACGTTTATTTCTGGAAGGACTTTAAAAACAGATGGGAGCACTGGGGGTTATCGCTGGCAGTTACAATAGGAACCTATCTTTCAGCGTTTACGGTCACAGAAATAAATGCGTGGATGAATACACCCAATGGGTTTAACATATCTGAGTATCTTGCATCAGGTGGCAAGGTAATTACTGGAGTTAACCCATTTCAGCCATTCTTAACAGTATCAACGGCAGCAGAGGAGCTTCACATGTCAGGTGCAGTATACTATGCAGGAATTGCAATGATCTTTGGATATCTTGTTTATAAATACATGAAAACCACAAATGCATCTGAGAAAATGATATACAGAAGGGGAATAAATATAACAGCAGTATTTATGATACTTGATATAATATATCTTGGTATAACCGGATCTAATGAGCTTTCAACACTGCTTGTCATAGAGCCAATTAAGTATGCAGCACTTGAGCAGGATCTGGTTCCCACAACGTATGGGGCGCCTGAACATATATTTGGTATACTTATAAACCACCATCCTGCATATTATGTTAACCTCCCGCTTGCCCAGTCACTTCTTGCTTATCCATTTACCTTTGGTCACGGATACATTCCGGGACTTATAAACCTAACAACCTATCATGGTGTAACCGATTATGCTGTATGGCCACCATCATTCGTCCATGATACACTTGACCTTATGGTTGGCTTTGGAGTATTAATGGGCTTCTTCTGGTTATATGTCGTTGTTCAGTATTTCAGGAAGAAGGATCCATTAAGCCAGAAGCACACATTAATTGGAGGCCTTGTGGTTGCTGTAATGGGAGTGTTTACAATGGAGGATGGATGGTACACAGCAGAGGTTGGCAGGGTTCCATTTATTATTAAATCACCAACACCGGGTGGAATACTTGTTAACGGCCATATGTATTATGGTGTAATGACCATTGCACAGGCTGCATCAACATCACCCATAGTATTTCCTCTGGGTATTGCAATAATAGCGTTTTACATAATAATATTCCCGATAACCTTTTACTACGCCGCAAAGGTAATGAAACTCTCAAATGTTGAGGAGGATCTAAAGCTCGGAGAGGGGGACATAATAAAGGAAGAGGAAAGGAAGAACAAAGGGTCTACCGGCACCAAGGCTGGAATGAGGTGATTAAAATGGATTACTTATTTTCTATACATTTTGATGTTTTATTTCTTATTGTTGCGGTTGCTTCCATGGTAACAATGTTTGGAACAGAATTGATGGCTGTTGTTCCTGTAATAACCGGTTTAAAGAATGACAAGGTAAGATTAAATGTGCTTTCATACATTGTCCCGGTTTGGGAGGTTGTTGGTACATTCTTTGTGCTTTGGCTTGTTGACATGGAAAATGTTATACCTGTTTTAATGCCGGCCATGGCGTATTCATTATTCCCGTTATTCGCAATATTTATCTTCTTCCTCGTTGCGAGAAATGCTTTTATTATATATGCCGAGTTCATGTGGCATGGCAATAAATACTTCGATGAGAGAAAGCTATACATAATATACGGCGTTGCGACCTTCATAATGGGACTCATGGCATTTTCGATTCTTGCAGCAATCACAAGTGGATATGGAATGTACCTTTATGGATACGGAAAATATTCAAGCATTGGTTACTCAAACAGCTATACCAATTTTGTGAAATTATATTCACATGCAGATGTAATTGGATTTATAATCGGTGGACTAATACTTGCCAATGGAATAAGCAGGGTATTTTACAGACTTTCCGATATAAACAAACCCTTTGAAAGGGTTTTACCATTAATACTTGTCATAGTTGGTCTTGCAATATTTATGCCGTCCTATTATTTCCTGTCACTAAAGGATTACATGGTAAACTCAGATTTCATAATAATACCCATAATTCTTGCATTAATAATACCAATTCTTTATATGTTTAAGTCAACAACATATCTGGCCTCCTATAAACCTTTTGTAATTCTTTTAAGCATAATATCTGTTGCCTTCCTGGAACTCAGGGTTTATCCATATGTATTTGGATACTCCAATAATCCGGCATTCATTCCTGATGTATTAACAGACTCTGCAATGCAGTACCTTGCTTTAATTATATCCGTGGTGGGCGGTACATGGCTGGTATTAATGATGATATACTACGGATATGTATCAAATCACAGAATGGCAAAAATCATACCACCAAGGGAGACACAGAGAGATAAAACAGCAAACACAACAAAAAACTAAATTTTTAGTAATATAAATTATTATATACCTTTTTTAAATTATGTTCTTAGGGGCTGTGGGGTAGCTTGGTATCCTACGGGCTTTGGGAGCCTGAGACTCCGATTCAAATTCGGACAGCCCCATTTCCGCAATGATGAAAATTACCATTAAATGATTTATGATTAATGACGGGCAAGCTGAGCGGTTTTATAATAATTTTTATGGCAGGTATCTTGTTAAGTTTATTAAGAATAATTAAATATAAAACTATTAACATTGATTAAATAATGATTAAAAATTAAATTAATTTAGGGATTATCATAAAATGAGTTTACCTCAACACGATTGCCGTTTTTGTCGTATAAGAATATTCCCTGTCCCTCATCCACTGTTTTCATGTGGTGACCATCGCAGTATGGTTTGTTGTCTGATAAGCCGCATCCGCATATATGCACCTCCTTGTCGCCAACCTTAACAACATATGGCCTGTTTCTTTCATGCAGTACTATTCTTGACATAATTATAATATCAAAATCTATTATTAAAACATATTGTTTAAATCCGCGGTTAATATTAAGTACTCAAAAATAATTATTTTATATGGATTATATTGAGGCAAAAAGGGATGATTTAAATTACTCAAAAACCTACGGCGATACATACAATTTAATGATAAATGCAGGAAGGGCGGTGGCAAAATTCGTTTCATCAAAATTTAAACAGCATTCAAAGGTCTTAATTGTATGTGGAACAGGAAACAATGCGGGTGATGGTATTATGGCATCCAGTTTTTTAAACTGTATGGACGTTAAAATTCAGTTTATTAAAGAACCATTTGATCTTAAAACATATGAGGCAAGGAGGGCATTTAATGAGAATAATCAAAAATATTTTACCATAGAGGATCTGGATAAAAATATACAGGAATCTGAAATAATAATAGATGCAATTTTTGGTATAGGCATTAATGGCTCACCAAGGGAGCCATACAGTTCTGTAATATCCAAAATTAATTCAAGTGGTAAGATAATTGTATCGGTTGATGTGCCGTCAGGTTTCCCATATCCCGGATCTGTAAAGCCAGATTACACAGTTACATTTACAGGTATTAAGGATGGCATGACCAGTGAAACGTGTGGAGAAATAATTGTATCAGATATAGGCATTCCTGAAAACATAATTAAGTACTCTGGCCGTGGTGATTTATTATACATTCCAAAACCATTACAGGATTCACATAAGGGTATGAATGGCCGGGTAGCATTAATATCAGGATTCACATATTCAGGTTCAGCCATTATAGCGGCCAGGGCGGCATATAACACCGGGGTGGATCTGGTCAGGGTTTATACATCACAGAATAATTACAATATAATTTCTTCCTATTCGGCAGGTTTAATTGTAAGAACATTTAATGATCTTGATAATGATGACATTAATCAGAACGATGCCATACTAATTGGTCCTGGCCTTGGTTTAAACCCGGGATACAGGGATATCCTTATAAATATTATTAAAAAATATAATGGAATAATAATAGCAGATGCAGATGCATTAAAACTTTTAAGCCCAGGGCATCTTGAGGGTAAAAAATGTGCAGTTACACCACATGCTGGAGAATTCAAAATGTTTTATGGTGTTGATGCAACAGAGGAGAATGCAGTTAAAATGTCAAAGAAATATGGTATCATTACTGTATTAAAGGGCAAGGTGGATATAATTACAGATGGGGATAACATATTTTATACATCTGGTGGAAATGCAAGGATGACAATGGGTGGAACCGGAGATATGCTGGCAGGACTAATAGCCGGTATGGCTGCAAAGCATATTAATCTGATAAGGGCATGCATGATTGGCACTTATATAAATAAGGAGGCTGCAAGAATATGCTATGATGATCTGGGCTATTATTATTCAATAGATGACATGATTAATAAAATACCCTATGTTATAAATAATAAGATTTAAAAGTGGATTATACATATATTTTTAATGTTAAATTTCCTGAAGGGGCCCTTAAAGGTACCAGAAATATCTATATGCGAGCTTTTTGAAAGAAATGCAGGTGTAAATAAAAGCCAGCCCTTTATGATATTTAGGGGAAAATTCATAACATACTTCAAATTTAGCAAATACATAAATTCAATGGCCTATGAGTTAAAAGCTCACGGCGCATATCAAAATATAGTGGCAGTTGCAATAGAAAATCCACCAGAATTCCTGATATCTGTACTTGCTGCCATGAAGGCTGGTAATTCGGTTATGATATTTAATGAGGATAATTTAAACAACGAGGAATTGTTTTACTTCACTGTTAACAAAATGAACATAAAAACAGTTATTATTTGCAGTAAATATATAAAAAAAATAAAAATTCATGATGATTTAACATATATAGTTTCAGATGCAGGTTATTTTCTAACAACCGGAAAATCCCTTATAAATTCTTTAAAATCAAGAAATAGAATAAAATATGTTAAAAATATACTAAGCCTTGGGGATTTTATATATTCTGATAATTCCATTAATGAATACGCCAATAATCCTAATGTAAAGGTTATTTTTTCGGATGGTGAGAATATATTCGCATTCGATGATAATGACATAACCTCTGAAACAATAATAATCAACTACTGGATGCCAAAGATAGACAGAAGGCCATATTTTTACTCTACAATGCCGGTTAACACACCGCTTGGATTTTTATATGGAATTATGATTCCATTATCATTTTCTGGCACCTCCCTATATGGAGATTTAAAATTATTAAAAAAAATTGATGTGGATTTCTTAATATTAGATGGTATAGATCCCATAAATAACATGGGCATGGCATCCTATTTAGATGATATTAGATATTTTATTTCCCCAAATTACGATGAAAAACTGTATGAAAAAATATTAAAGGAATTTAAAAAGGGGTTAATATCAGGTTATTCAAGTAATTTATTGCTAACCACGCATTTAAATCCCTTTACTGACATAAGGCCAGGTTCCATGGGAATGATTTTAAACAACATTAATTATAAAATTGATGATGACCATATAATGTACATAAATTCTCCAATGGCAGCAGGTATATTTAACGGCAAGGAATTTATTAAACATGAATGGTACAGTACTTATAGGATGGTAAAAATTATTGATGATTACTTTTATCCTCTATAAATTTTTTATTAAAAATAAAGAGAAGCCTGCCAAATAAAAGCGCTGTGAAAAAATTTGCTACAGCATAGGCAATATAATAGTATAATGCTATTATTATACCCGTTCCCAGTTCATATGCAGGCAGTATCAGAAATACAAAAAACCACAGAATTAAGACCAGAAAATTTGTTTTTGAAATCATATCCTTACCGGGCACACGTTTATAATACTTAAGTAGCAGTATGGAAAAAATTATACCAAAAACTATCCCTATAATAAATAATGATCTTATTTGACCATCTATCAATTCAGTAAGGAATATTGAATAGTATGCAGGTTTAATTCCAAAGGCATCCACGATTTCATCTATAAATACTATTATAATTGCAAAATTAACTATTGAACTTATAATAAAATAGATAAAACCTGATATAAGACCGTTTTTAATTCCTGATGTTACACTCCCCATAAAAACAGATGGCAAATACACACATAACGTTTTCCAAATTCAATATAAAAATATTTAAATTTAAAATTTTATTTATTTCTGAAAGGTTTTTAACTGGTTTATTGTATTGTTTATTTCCTCTATTTTCTTTTCACGGTCGTTGATTATCTCTTCCAGTATTTCATTGAAATCCTTGGAAAGTTTGTAACCATGTATTGGTCTTCCCTTGCCCTCCTTTTTCATATTCCTTTTTACTATCCAGCCCTTTCTCCTGAGCCACTGCATGGCTATGGAAACCTCAGGCTGCCTTAAACCGGTTTCCCGTTCTATTTCCACTGATGTTATCTCGCCCTTATCCTTTATATATACCAGTGTGTATGCGACGCTTCTTGGTATGTCAGATACCATAAGATATTTGGCTAGCTTATTAACCTCTTCTGAAAGTGCCATAATAATCGGTTATTAATATTATAATAATATATATATTTAACTATTTAAAATAAAATTAATAT